>JAEURL010000385.1 GCA_016789165.1 Anaerolineales bacterium
AGGGCGGTTTTGGCCAGGGCCTCCACACTGCGCTCGTCGCCGACGTCGGCCTCGACAAAGGCGAGGCGCTCGGGATCAAATGCCTGACCCAGCCGGCGCGCGGCTTCCGCGCCCGCGGCGGCGTCGATCTCGGCGATGACCACCTGCGCGCCGAGCCACAGCAGAGCGCGCGCCGCCTCGTAGCCGATGCCGCCGCCGGCCCCGGTGACCACGGCCGTCTGGCCGCGCAGCTGATGGGGCGGCAGGCCCAGCTGGCCGATGACCATCGTTGCCGAGTTCATGCGCGGACCTCCGCCGCGGCCGCCGGGCGGGCGCCGGGGCCAACGAGCCAGAACAGTTTCACCAGGCCCTGCGCGTAATCCGGGACCGTGCCGATCAGGCACAGCAGGCTGATGTCGGGCAGGTTGGCCCACATGGTCCGCAGCTGGTAGGCGAGGTTGAAGCGGTAGCCGAAGAAGCCCCGCACCTGCCAGAAGACAACGGCCAGGATCACGCTGGGGATGAGGAAGCTGACGGCCATATCCCAGGCGCGGCGGGCCGGCGACCACGTCCGGGCGCGCGCCCGCCAAGTGCGCAGCGAAAGCACGTTGAAAGTCTGGAAGGCGCCCAGCGCCAGCACAAAGGCCAGCAGCAGCCAGCCCATGACCTGTGTGGACCAGCCCGGCGCCACCGCCGGCGGCGGGAAGCCGCGGACGATGGCCGCCACCCCGCCGTAGACCTGCTCGGCCGAGATGTAGTGATCAAACAGGTAGCCCTCGTTGATGAGCACCACCAGGCCGAGCTTCTGCAGCGGGTAGAGGGTGACGTAGGTCTTGAAGGTTTCGTTGGCGCCGCCGTGGTAGATGCGGCCCGGCTCGACGAACCAGCCCCAGCCATACCCCTGCACCGGCTGGAACAAGCGCTGGAGGCCGCCCGGCTGCAGCAGGCGCGTGTCGCCGACGGCGGCGTCGTTGTTCAGGGCGATGGCGTAGCGCGCCAGATCCTCGGCCGTGGAGATGATGTAGCCGGCCGCCACTTCGTAGCGGCGGTGCGGCTGCGCGCGCGGGACCGCGAACCCGAACAGACGGCTGTAGCCCTGCGCCAGGCCGGCCTGGCGCGCCAGGGCTGGATCGGTATAGGTATGGGTCAGGCCCAGCGGATCCAGGAGGTGGGCCTGGAGGTAGCGCTCATAACTCTCCCCGCTCACGGCCTCTACGATAGCGGCCAGCACATCGTAGCCGAAGTTGAAATACTGGAACTTGGTCCCGACCGGCTCGGTCAGGCGGGCAGTGGCGAGCGCCCGCGCCGCCGCCTCGCTGGAGGCCGTATCCGGCAGGCTGGCCGCGAAGCCGCCCTCCGCCAGCCCGCTGGTGTGGTGCAGCAGGTGGCTGACCGTGATCCGCCCGCTGGCCTCCGGGTCGGCCACGCGAAACCAGGGCAGATAGGTCTGCACCGGCGCCTCGACCTCGATCTTCCCCTGCTCCACCAGCTGGGCCACGGCCAGGGCCGTGAAGGACTTGCTCTGCGAGCCGATGTACATGGGCGTCTGCGGCGTCAGCGGCCGGCCGGCGCCGGCGGTGCCATAGGCCTTCAGATACACCACGTCCGTCCCGCGCGTGACCGCCAGGGCCACGCCCGGCAGGCCGTGCTTGGCCATCTGGGCCGTCACAAAGGCGTCCAGCGCCGCCCAGTCGGCGGCGGCCGGGGCCGCCGCGGCGGGCTGGCCCAGGCACAGCAGACCAGCCGCCAACAAAAACAGACCGACCACTCTTCGCATCATGAACCTCACCTGTCTCAAACGCCTAGCGATTCAGCGCGGCGCGGCGCAGCGGCCAGGGCCGGCCGGCTGCCGGCCAGGACCAAGCCCGCCGTCAGCAGGACGTTGACGGCCGCCCGCACCCACAGCTCGGGCTGGATAAAGGTCAGCGCCACCAGCGCCGCCGCCGCGCTCAGGGCCAGCGCCAGCGGCCAGGGCCAATCGGCCCGGAACAGATAGAGCCCGCCGGCCGCCAGCCCAATCACCAGGGTCGCCAGCCACAGGGCGATCTCGGCCGCCTCCAGCCAGGCCGGCTCAGCGCCGCCTTCGGCGCGCAGCTTCAGGCCGTGCAGCATGCGCTGCTGCATGACGAAGCCGCCCGCCATCATCGCGGCCGTCAGCACCGGGTTGGCGCCGGCGGCCGGCCGCTGGAGGCGGAACCGGACAATCAGGCGCGTGTGGTC
>JAEURL010000303.1 GCA_016789165.1 Anaerolineales bacterium
AGCTTCTCGCCCGCGTACTGGCGCAGCAGCTCGTGCATCTCAAAGCGCCCGTCCGGCCGGCGGCGCACCAGGGATTTGTCGGTCAGCGAGAGCAGCAGGGCCAGCGGCGCGGCGGCCACCCGCTCGGCGGCCTCCTTCTGGAAGCCGCCCCGGAAGACGGACAGCCGGCGCAGCACGCGCTGCTCGGCCTCGGAGAGCAGGCTCCAGGATTGCTCGAACACGGCGCGCACGCTGTGCTGGCGCTCCGGCATGTGCGGCAAGGGCCGCGCGAACAGGGCCAGGTTCTGCTCCACCTGGCGCGCGATCTCGGCGGCCGGCAGGGCGCGCACCCAGGCGGCGGCCATTTCGATGGCCAGCGGCAGGCCGTCCACCAGCCGGCACAGGCGGGCGATGGCCGGCAGCTCGTCCGTGAACGTGGTCCGCGAGTACAGCCGGCGCGCGGTCTGCAGGAAGAGCTGCACGGCGCCGTAGGCCTCCGCGTCCGGGGCCTCGGCCTCGGCTGGAAACGGCAGGCCGTCCACCTCCAGCAGCCACTCGCCGGGCACGCGCAGGCGCTCGCGCGAGGTGACGATCAGGCGCAGGCCGGGCGCGGCCGTCAGCAGGTCGTCCACCAGATCGACGTGCGCGGTGAGGTGCTCGAAGTTGTCGAGCACCAGCAGCACGCGCTTCTCGCGCAGGTAGTCCAGCACTTGCTGGCGCGGGCGTTCGCGGCCGTAGAAGGTGAAGTTGAGCGCGCCGGCCACGGCGGCCAGGATGGCCTCGGGGCCGCCGGCCGCCGCCAGCGGAACGAAGGCGGCGCCGTCCGGGTAAAGGTCGCGGTGGGCCGCCGCCGCCTGCCGGGCCAGGCGCGTCTTGCCAACCCCGCCGGGGCCGACCAGGGTGAGCAGCCGGCAGGCTGGCTCGGCCAGCCGCGCCGCGATCTCGGCCAGCTCCCGCTCGCGGCCGACAAAGGCCGGGGCCGGCGGCAGCGGCTCGGGAGCCGGCGCCAGAGCGGGCGCCCGCCCAGGGGCGGGGGTGGACGGCCGGGCCGCGGCGGCTTTGTGGTCCTGGCGCAGACGCTCGTACAGGCTGCGCGTGGCCTCGGCCGGCTCCCACTCCGGATCGTTGAGCTCCTTCTTCAGCGCGCTGGCGCAGGCCTTGTAGGCGGCCTCGGCCTGCGAAAAATCGCCCAGCCCGGCGTGGGCCAGCATCAGGCCGCGATAGGCGGCCTCCGGGGTGTGCTCCACCTGGGTGATCCAGTGGCTGCTCCACTCGCGCAGCTCCGCCCAGCGCCCCTCGCCCGCCAGCCGATCCAGCAGCACCGCCTGCCAGCGCTCAAAGGCCTCGCGCGCGCGCATGCGCTCCACGTCCACCCAGTTCTCGGTGTAGCCGGGCAGCAGCCGGCCCTGGTAGAGCGCGGCCTGCTGGATCAACTCGGCCGTGGTCAGGCGGGCCGGATCGCGGCGGACGCGCAGCGCGGCCACGTCCAGCCAGCCGCCGGCGGCCAGGTCGAGCGCCACGCTCTCGCTGTCGGCGCGCAGGCAGGCCGGGCCGGCCTTGAGCGCCTCGCGCAGCTTGTAGAGCACGTTGCGCAGATTGTTGCGGGCGGTGGTGGGGTCGGCGTCCGGCCACAGGCGGGCCGCCAGGTCTTCGCGCGGGTGATCGACGCCGGCGTTGAGGGCCAGGTAGGCCAGCAGAAGCCGGGCCGGGCGCGAGCCGATCTCCACGGGCCGGCCGGCCAGCGTGACGGTGAATTGTCCGAGCAGCCTGATTTCCAACATTCCAATTGCGGGGAGGCCGTGCGTCCGGTCAGTATAGCACGGCCGCATACGGCCCCTGCGGCGGCGAGCGGGCCGCCGAATTTTAAGGCGTCACGCAGCGCCGGGGGCTCGGTGTTTTCACTGAGACGCGGTCAAGCTTCTCGGCCCCGGCTTTCAATAATTCCTCCGTCTTTGCGGCACCGCGCCTCCGCGGCCGGCCGCTCCGCCCGCCAGGCGTGACGTAACGCCGGGCCAACTTCGGCCTGTGACGCCGGAGAAACGCCTCCGTCGACAGCCCAAAAACGGCCGGCCGCTACAGTGAGCACGAAAGGAGAGCTTCCATGGCTCAACGCAAGATCCGCTCCACCGCCGCTCGCTCCACCCAGAAAGGACCCGCTCCCATGAACGTCGACGAGACCAAGATGCAGTTGACCGAAGCCGCCGCCGCCCAGGTAGCCGAGGCGCAAGCCGCGGCCACGGGCGAATTCCTGGAGGCCGCCCGCCCGCGCGCCAACGTCCTGGGCCTGGGGGTGGGCGTGAAGTGGACCAACGGCCAGCCCACCGGCGAGCCGGCCCTGGTGGTGCTCGTCAACCAGAAACTGCCCAAGGGCAGCCTGGCCAAGAGCGACCTGATCCCGGCCAAGCTGGCGGACATGCAGACCGACGTGCTCAGCATCGGCGAGCCCTTCGCCGGCGGCGCCATCCCGCAAGAGGTCGAGGCGGAGACGCTGGCCAAGCGCGTCCGCCCGGCCCAGGGCGGCTACAGCGTGGGGCACAAATCCATCACGGCCGGCACCATCGCCACCGGCGTGTATGACCTGCTGCCCGGCGCCAGCCTCACGCCGCCGGCCCACGGCCTGGGCATTCCGCGCAAGTTCTACATCCTCAGCAACAACCACGTGCTGGCCAACAGCAACGCGGCCGCCCTGGGCGACGCCGTGCTGCAGCCCGGCCCCTTTGACGGCGGGACCGACCCGGCCGACCGCATCGCGCGGCTGAGCCGCTTCATCCCCATCACCTTCAGCCCGCCCGTGCCGCTCTTCCTGCACCGCAACACCGTCGACGCGGCCGTGGCCGAGGTCCAGTTCCACGACCTGGAGCGCGGGATCTACTGGAGCGGGCCGGTGCGCGGCTGGCGGCGCAAGGTGCTGGTGCTGCCGGGCATGCTGGTGAAGAAGACCGGGCGCACCACCAACCTCACCACCGGCCGCATCACGGTGGTGAACGCCACCGTGGACGTGAACTACGGCGGCGGGCGCGTGGCGCGCTTCCGCGACCAGATCATGACCACGGCCATGTCGGCCGGCGGCGACTCCGGCTCGCTGATCACGACGCTGGACAACGTGGCGGTCGGCCTGCTGTTCGCGGGCTCGCCGGTGGTCACCATCGCCAACCAGATCGAGAACGTGCGCGCCGCCCTGCGCGTGGAAGTGGCCGAGCAGTTGGCGTAAGCCGCGCCGGCCCAGCGCGGGCCGGCGGTCATCCCCGGCCGCCGGCCCGCCGCCGCTGATCAGTTCCGCCCCCGTTCAACAGGAGAAACCGATGTCCAGCACCCACTCCCCCAAGAAATCGTCCGAGCGCGAGCCGGCCTTCCGCATCGAAGGCCGGGTGCGCCTGGAAGGCGCGGACGGCCCCGCCGGCGACTTCAAGCTGCGCGCCTTCGCCTTTGACCCGGCCGGCCGCCTGCTCGGCCAGGACGACGTGGACGCCCAGGGCGGCTTCAGCCTGGCCGCCGATCTGCGCCAGCCGGCCGACTTCGAGTTGGTCATCACGCCGGAGGGCGAGGCCGAGACGGCCCGCCGGTCGGCCGCCTACAGCCGCAAGTTCACGGCCAAAGACTGGGCCGGCGAGGGCAGCCGCTTCAGCTTGAAGACGGACCTGGCCATCGCCCGGCACGTCTGGCAGATCTGGTGGCCGCTGCGCATCTGCGTCAGCGGGCACGTGCGCAAGGTCCACACCGAGAACGGCCACACCGAGGTCTGCCCGGTGCCCTTCGTCAAGGTCGAGATCTTCGATGTGGACCGCGAGGGCTGCTGGTGGCCGTACTTCGACCGCCTGCGCGAGCGGCTCTTCGACCGGCGCGTGGTGCGCCTGCCGGACCTGCTCAAAGAGCGGATCCCCCTGCCTTTCCCGCCCGAGCCGATCCCGGGCCCGGACCCGGCGCCGTTTGAGCGCCTGCCGCGCCTGGGCTTCCAGACGCCGGCGGCCGCCAACCTGGCCGCCCTCAACCCGCAGCCGCTGCCGCCCAAGGCCCTGGAGGCCGCCTTCCTGCGCCAGCCGCCGGCCGGCCGCGTGGGCGAGATCGCGGGCCTCGAGCCGGCCGCGGCCGAGCACCTGGAGCAGCTCACGCTCACCTCGCGCCTGGCGCCCTGGGCCGTCTTCCCGCACTGCTTCTACAGCCGGGCCCTGGTGTGCGAGACCACCACCGACTGCGACGGCTACTTCCGCTGCTGCTTCACGTGGTGGCCCTTCCACTTCCGCAACGGCCGGCTGCGCTTCGACTTGCGCCCGGACATCATCATCCGCGTGACGCAGATCATCAACGGCGTGCCGACCGTGATCTACCTGGACCCGTACACCAGCACGCGCTGGAACATCACCCATGCCCACATCGACCTGTACCTGGACGACGAGGACGTGCAGTGCGGCCACGGCTGCGTGCCGCAGCCGGAGGGCACGGCCACCTTCTTCACCCTGGTGGGCCTGGACGAGGTCTACAAGATCAACCAGGGCACGGGCAAGTTCAGCAACCTGGCCTACGGCGGGGCGCTGAACAACTGGGCCTACGGCGGCAACCTGCTGATCGCGGGCGTCTTCGGCGCCGCGCTGACCACGGGCGCGCCCAAGCGCTACTACCGGCTCTCTTACCGCAAAGGCGGCGACCCGTTCAAGCCGATCCGGACCGCGCTGGGCGACACGCGCGTCAACAAGGTCAGCTTCGTCAGCGAGAGCGTGACCCTCGGGCCGCAGATCGTCAACGGCGTGCCGGACCTGTACGAGATCCGCAACACGGCCGACTACTACTGGTACAACCTGGACAAGCTCGGCTGGTGGAATACGGAGGCCGTGGAACTGGACGAGGGCCTGTACACCCTGCGGCTGGAGGTCTTCAACGAGCTGGGCGTGAAGCTCACCTCCGCGGACGTGGACTACCGCGACGGCACCGTGGCGCCGCCCGGCCCCCTGCCGGCCATGCTGGACCGCTGCGACCTGCAGCTGCTGGTGGACAACCGCCCGCCGGACCTGGCCCTGAACGTGCCCAAGGCCGGCGGCCCGTGCGGGGTGGTCAAGTGGGCGGACGTGCCCGGCCTGACCATCGACATCACGGCCACGCAGGACAACGGCCGGCTGTATTCCTGGGTGCTGACCTACGTCAAGGGCCTGTCGGGCGGCTCAGGGGTCCTCGGCTCGGCCGCCAACGGGGCCGGCCTGGGGCCGCTGCCCATCAACCTGGCGGTGTCGGCGGCGCCCATGACCGCCGGCCTGACCAGCACGTGCGCGTTCGCGCTCACGCTGGGCGCCTGGCCGCTGGTGCGCGACGGCTTCTCGGCCATCCACCACGCCAGCCTGACCAAGGCCATCGCCATCGAGAAGTGCAGCTGACGGCCGCGCCAGCCAGCGCCTCACCTTAGCCAACAGCCGGTCACGCCTCAGGCGTGGCCGGCTTGTTTAAGCAGCCGCAGCGCGGTCTCGGCCAGCATGGCCGCGCCCACCGGCAGGGCGTCTTCGTCGATGTCGAAGTCCGGCGTGTGCACGTAGCGCGGCGGGCCGCCGGGCGCCTTGGTGCCCAGCCGGAACATGGCGCCCGGCGCCAGTTGGGTCATGTAGCTGAAGTCCTCGGCCCCCATGCTGGGCTCGCGCGGGCGCAGGCCGGCCTCGCCCAGCAGGTCCCGGCCGGCCTGGCGCATCACGTCCACCACGCCGGCGTCGTTGAAGAGCGAAGGATAGCCGCGCACCACCTCCAGCGCGTAATCGCCGCCCAGGGCGCGCGCGATGCCCAGGCAGCGCTCCACCTCGGCGATCAGCAGGGCGCGGGTCTCGGCGTCCATGCTGCGCAGGGTGCCCTCCAGGTAGACCGTCTCGGGGATGACGTTCTCGGCCGTGCCGCCGCGCACCACGCCCACCGTCAGCACGTCGGGCGCAAACGGGTCCACGCGCCGCGAGGGCACCGCGTACAGGGCATTCAACACCTGGGCCGTCAGCCAGATCGGGTCCAGGGCCTTGTGCGGGCGGGCGCCGTGGCCGCCGCGGCCGAGCACGTGCGCCTTGAAGGTATCCACGGCCGCCGCCACCTGGCCGGCCTCCAGGCCGATGGTGCCGGCCTCCAGCGCGCCATCCACGTGCAGGGCGATGACGTGGTCCACCCCGCGCAGGGCGCCGTCGGCGATCCTGCGCGGCGCGCCGCTGACGCCCTCGGAATCGAAATCCTCCTCCGAGGGCTGGAACAGCAGCCGGATCTGGCCCTTGAACTTGGCCCCGGTCAGCAGACGCGCGGCCCCCAGCAGCATGGCCGTGTGCGCGTCGTGGCCGCAGGCGTGCATCTTGCCGGGCACCTCCGACCGGTACTCGACCGCGTTGATCTCCTGGATCGGCAGGGCGTCCATATCGGCGCGGATGGCCACCACCGGCCCATCCCCCTCGCCCAGGTAGCCCACCACGCCGGTCTTGCCGACGCCGGTCTGGGCCTCCACGCCCAGCTCCCGCAAGGTGCGGGCCACCAGCTCGGCGGTCTTGTACACGTCAAAGCCCAGCTCGGGCTGGCGGTGGATGGCGCGGCGGAGTTGGACGATATAGGGCTTGATAGCCTGGGCTTGAGTCAGCATAGACAGTCCTTTGGCAGACGGTTGTTGGCGATGACCGGCGGCAGAGCTATTTTACGCGAGGCCAGGCGGGCTCCCAATTCCCTCCCCGCCCCGTTCACAATTGCTCCACAATTCGGCCCGATACTGCCGACAGTTGCTCATGGGAATAAGGAGACCCGTCATGAACAGACACTGGATTGGTAGGATTTTGCTGGGCCTGCTGTTGATCGCCGTGATCGCGGGCGTGGGCGTGGCCGCGTACAGCGCCGGCCTGGCGCAGGGCGCCGGCGCGCCGTTCGGCGCCGGCGTGGCCGGCCGCGAGCTGATGCCGGGCTTCGGGCATGGCGGGCGGGGCCTGGCCGGCTTCTGGCCGCTGGGCCTGGGCTTCTTCGGCTTCGGCCTGCTGGGCCTGGCCTTCAAGGCCCTGCTCTTCTTCGGCCTGATCGCGCTGGCGGCGCGCCTGATCTTCCGGCCGCGCTGGGGGCGCGGGCCGTGGGGCCACGGCCCGTGGGGCGGCGATCCCGGCCAGGGCGTGCCGCCGATGTTCGCCGAGTGGCACCGCCGCGCCCACGGCGAGGCGCCGGCCCCGGCTGAGCCGGCCGCGCCCCAGCCGCCCAGCGCCTGAGCGCACCGGGTAAGATAGAGGACGGAGGCGGAGAACCTCCGTCCTCGAGTGTCCGTCGATCTTGAGTTGGCTT
>JAEURL010000384.1 GCA_016789165.1 Anaerolineales bacterium
GCCGGCGCGACCCGGCCGCTGGCGGTGGACGGCCCGGCGCGCTGCGGCTGGCTGGCGCCGCCGACGGACCATTGTGCGCTGGGCGCCATCACGCTGACCGGCGCGGCGCTGCCGGCCGAGGCCCGCAACTTCGCGGGCCAACTGGTCCTGCGCCGGGCCACCCTGGAGACGCCTGCCCTGCGGCCCGGCGAGGCCGCGCGCGTGGCCCTCGAATGGCAAGGCCTGCGCGCCATGTCCGAGAGCTACACGGTCTTCGTCCACCTGGTGGGCCCGGACGGCGTGCTGTACGGGCAGAAGGACTACTGGCCGAGGGAGGGCACGCGCCTGACCTCCACCTGGGCGCCGGGCGAGATCATCGTCGATCCGTACACGGTTCCGCTGGCCGCCGACGCGCCGGCCGGCGCGTACAGCGTGCACATCGGCCTCTACCTGTTAGAGACCCTGGAGCGCCTGCCGGTCCTCAACGCCGACGGCACACCCGTGGACGACAAGGTGGTGCTGCCGGGCCTGACCGTCCGCTAGGCCCTCAGCGCCGGATCTGCGGCGCAAAGACCGGGAAGAGCACGGCCAGGCCGAGCGTGTCGTAGCGGTCCAGCAGGCGCACGTAGATGTCCGGGTTGGCGGTGTCGCCGGCCACCAGGTTGTCGGCGTAGGACGAGAAGGCCACGAAGCGCCCATCGGCCGAGAGCGCCGGCCCGGCCGAGCCGTTGTTGCCGATCACGCCGGCGCTGTTGGCCGAGGCCAGGCGCACGGCGCCGGTGTCGCGGTCATACACCACGATGTCCGGCGCGCTGTTCGAGTCGCCGGCGATGACGGCGTTGGTGCTCTCCTGGAAGGCCACGAAGCGGCCGTCAGCCGAGAGGCCGGGGCTGTCGAAGGAGAAGGTGTTGACCTCCTGGCCGATGGCGTTGACCGAGACGCGCCAGGTGCGGTTGGCCTGGCGGTCGCGCAGGAAGATGTCGGCCACGCCGTTGAAGTCGTTGCTCACCAGGTCGGTGGAATAGGATTTGAAGGCCACGTAGCGCCCGTCGGCGGAGACGGCCGGGAAGAACGAGCCGCCGGAGGCGCCGTTGTCCTCCAGCGTGCCGCCGTCGCGCAGCGAGACGCGCGTGGTGCTGACGGCCCCGGCCTCGTCCATGATGCCGTCGTTGTCAGTGTCCCGGTCGCGCAGGAAGATATCGCTGCCGCTGTTGCCGTCCCCTCCGGTGCCGAGCAGGTTGTCCGCGAACGAATCAAACACCACATAGCGGCCGCTGCCGGCCAGGGCGACGTTGAAGCCGCCGTCGTTTTGCTGGACGCCGGCCGTGCTGACCGAGACCCGCCCGGTGGTGCCGGCCTGCCGATCGCGCACAAAGACGTCGGCGACGTTGTTGGTGTCGCTGGCGACCAGGGTGCTGGCGGCCGAGACGAAGGCTACGTAGCGCCCGTCGGCCGAGAGCGCGGGGTCATCGGCCGGGTGGTCCGCCTGGGCGTTGCCCGGCCCCACCGAGACGCGCGTGGTCGCGCCGGTCTGCCGGTCGTACACGAAGACGTCCGGGCAAGTGCCGGCGGCCGCATAGCCGTCGCCGGCGCAGGTGTTGGTGTCGCCGGTCACCAGGTTGGTGGCGGCCGAGACGAAGGCCACGTAGCGCCCGTCGGCCGAGATGGCCGGCTGCTGCGATTGGCCGTTGGACTGCGCGCCGGCCGGCCCGACCGAGACGCGCGTGGTGGTGCCGGTCAGCAGATCCCGCACGAACACGTCCGGGCAGGGCTGCGGGTTGGGGCCGCCGCCGAAGACCAGGCAGGTGTTGGTGTCGCCGGCCACCAGGTTGGCGGCGGCTGAGACAAAGGCCACGTAGCGCCCATCGGCCGAGAGCGCGGGCTCGCTGGAGGCGCCGTCGCCGGCCTGGCCGGCCGAGCTGAGCGAGACGCGCGCGGTGCCGGCCGCGCCGTAGCGCACGCGGTCGAAGCCGGCCGTCGCGCCGGCGTGCGCGTAGCTGATCTCGCCGTTGTTCAGGTCCGCCTGGGTGAAGGATTGGCCGGCCGTCAGGGCCACGCCGTTCTTCCGCAGCGCGCCGGAGGCCGGCAGGCCATAGAGCCAGTAATTGACGCTGGCGGCCGGCAGCGCGCCCGCGCTCACCACGCCGCTGGGGGCCGTGGTCACCTGGCCGACCGCCGCCGTGAAGGCCGCCAGCCGGCAATCCGCCACCACCCCGGAGGTATAGCCCAGCTCCTGGCCGGCGTCATTGAAGCTGTTGTGCGTGACCACCACTGTCTGGCCGGGCGCGGCCGGCTGCCCGAAGAACAGGTACTCGCTGTAGAGATAGACGTCGTAATACTCGCCGGCCTCGAAGACGGCGTTGTTGTTGATGTCGGCGGCCAGCGGCGCGGTCTGCACCGGCAGCGTGTAGGTGATCAGGCTGGAGAGCGCCGGCCCGTAGGCGGCGGCCGGCTGGCGCGAGCCGGCATTGCCCGGCACCGGCAGCGGCGTGCCCGCGTTCGTGTACAGGCGCGCGCCCAGGTTGATGAAGAAGGCGGGTTGAAAAGAGGCCTGCCCCAAGACGACCAGGCCCGCATTGGAGTCAATCGCCGAGAAGGCCACCCCGTCCCGGCAGATGCGCTCCACGACGAAGTAACGGTTGTCTCCAAACTCCCAATCGCTGCGCACCGCCCAGGCCGGCCGGGGCACGGCGAGCCCCAGCAACAAGGCCATCCCGACCAACACCCGCAGAATGTGGCGCATGATCCCTCCTCGCGATGGGCCAAGCCCGTTTGTTAGTCAAAAAGTGGACCGCGTCAGTCTACAATAAACCTCCCGCCCTGCCAACCTTCCCGTAGCGGCTGGCGCCGTCCGGCCTTTGTCACCACTTGGTAACACGCCATCACGGCGGCCATACATCTTCCGCGAACGCGGGTAATAGCGGGTCCTTATCCTGAACGTTATCGGCGGCCGGCCCAACTGTCCGGCCAAAGTCGGAGTGCGGAATAACCCGCCGGCCTGAGGACGGCCGCTCCGTTCACGGTTATAAAAGTGCTCATGTTTCAGGAGCAGGTAATGCGGAACCCCCAAGCCCCTACCCACCCGTCTCGCTTCAAGTTCAGCGCGCAGCGCGCGCTCAGGAGTCCGAACATGTCTGCCTTTCGTTTGATCCCCTTGGTGTCGATTGTCCGCCGGCTGGGCCTGGCGGCGCTGGCCCTGGCCCTGGCGGTCGCGGCCCTGCCCGCCGCCGCGCCGGCCGCCGCCGCTGATTGTCAGGCCAACTACACCGTCCAGCGCGGCGACACGCTATACAAGATCGGCCTGAAGTACAACATGACCTGGGACCGCATCGCCCAGGCCAACAACCTGAGCGGCGAGAAGATCTACGCCGGCCAGGTGCTGTGCATCCCGCAGCCGCGCAGCTCGTCCGGCAACAACGGCAACAGCGGCGGCACCGAGGTCAAGTACATCCTGGCTCTGACGGACGTGAACATCCGCAAGGGCGCGGGCGTGAACTTCGGCGTCATCACGGTGCTGGCCGGCGGCCAGACCGCCAAGGTGACGGGCAAGAGCGCCGACGGCAAGTGGTGGCGCGTGATCTGCCCGGACGGCACCACCGGCGAGTGCTACGTCTCCGCCGATGCCAGCCTGACCCAGCCCACCACCGCGCCCGGCACTGGCACCAGCCAGCCCGGCCCGGTCAAGACGCCCACCTTCCGCATCACGGCCGTGGTCAAGGACCAGACGGTCTCCATCCAGACCGCGGATTTCCCGGCCGGCCAGAAGTTCACGGTGCGCATGGGCAAGATCGGCACGCAGGCCGTCAACGGCGTGGCCGTGACCACCACGGAGTCGGGCCAGGGCGGGGCCTTCACGGCCACCTACACCATCCCGGCTGAGCTGCGCGGCCAGTCGCAGATCGCCATCCGCCTGGAAAGCCAGGCCGGTTACTTCAGCTACAACTGGTTCTGGAACAACACCGCCGCCGCGAACTAACGCGGCTGGCCGGCAGGGTTGAGCGCCGGTGCGGGCCTGTGGCCCGCACCGGCGTCGGCCGTAAGACGGACCGCCGGATCAGCCGGCCGCTGGACGCCGCCCCGCCCCTTCCCCGGTAAGGTACCGGTAGCGACACAAACTTTTGGAGAAGCCACGATGTTGACCCGCCCGCTCACTCACCGCTTGACCCTGCTGGCCCTGGTGGCCGCTTTGGCGCTCGGCCTGGCCGCGCCGGCCCTGGCCGCCGGAGCGGACAGCGCCAGCGTGGACGTGGACGCGCTCAATCTGCGCGCCGGCGCCGGCCTCAGCTACCAGGTCCTGCGCGTGCTGCCTCAGGGCCAGAGCCTGCGTGTGCTCGGCCGCAGCGCGGACAGCCAGTGGCTGGAGGTGCGCCTGCCCAGCGGCGCCGGCGGCTGGGTCTTCGCCCGCTACGTGAAGACCACGGTCGAGGTGGCCCGCCTGCCCATCACCGAAGCGGCCGGCGGCCCCACCGACTCCGGCGCGCCGGCCAGCGGCAATCCCGGCTATCAGGTGTACATGACCATTGAAGACGGCCAGGCCACGGTTCAGCTCCAGCGCTTCCCCAAGGAGGCGGCCGTGAGCCTGCGGCTGGAGAGCCTGGACGGGCGCGCCAGCCTGGCCGTGGCCGAAGGCCGGACCGACGCCGCCGGCCTGGCCCAGATCGGCTTCAGCATGCCGCGCGCTTGGGCGGACGGCCGCGCCCTGGAAGCGGACCTGCGCCTGGTGGTGAGCACCGCCGACGGCGCTTTCACGCGCAGCGCCACCATCCGGTTCTATCGGTAAGCCATGAACACCATCCCGCCCCGCATGGTGGCCCTGCTCCTGGACCAGCCCTGTCTGAACGTGGAACTGCACGGCCGGCGGGGCGTGGCCTGGTACGTGGTGGACGGCGGCGTGCTGTACGCCCACACCGCCTGGGGGATTGACCCGGAACGGCTGCTGGCCCAGGCCGCCGACGTGCGCCTGACGCCCTGCGACGAGGCCGGCCGCCCGCGCGGCGCCGGCGTCCGGGCCCGCGCCCGGCTGGCCTGGGAGGCCGAGGCCGAACGCGCCGGCCGGCTGGTGCGGCGCAAGTATGGCTGGCTGCGGCAATTCTGGCTGGAGTGGCGCGCCCGCCTCGCCCGCCAGCGGCTGGCCTGGGTGGCCATCCACCTGCGGTAGCCGGCGCGGCGGTCAGCGGCCGACCAGGGTGGCGTAGAAGCC
>JAEURL010000388.1 GCA_016789165.1 Anaerolineales bacterium
ACACCGAGAGCGGGTGGCCGATCTCAATGGCGTCCAGGCCGAAGTCGTTGCACAGGTCGATCATCTTGGCCACTGTGGCAACATCGCTGTTGCCCAGGTTGGCGCCCACCGACCAGGCCGGCTCGTACTCGACGCTCTCCATCCGCAGGCCCTTCCACGGGCCTTCCTTGATTTCCACTTCCTTCTTGCAGGCCACCGGGCAGGCGTGGCAGGTGGGGTCGTCCACCAGGATGTGCTGCTTGACGAATTCACCGCTGATCTTCTCGGCGTCTTCGCCGAAGGAGGTCAGCATGCTGTTGCGGGACGGCAGGGCGCCCATATTGCTGGTGATGTTCATCAGCACATTGGTGCCGTAGACCGACAGGCCGCCCTTGCGCGGGCTGGTGATGTTCTCTTCCGCCATGATGGCCTTGAGCGCGCGCTCGTGGGCCGGCTTCCAGGCGTCGCGGTCGGCGGCCTTGACGATCTTCTTCTCGGCCTTGATGACGATGGCCTTGAGTTTCTTGCTGCCGCCCACACAGCCGGTGCCGCCGCGCCCGCTGGCCCGGTCGTTCTCATTCACCCAGCACGCGAACTTCACCTGGTTCTCGCCGCCCGGGCCGATGGCGATGACGGTCAGGTCCTTCTCGCCGTACTTGGCCCGGAAGTGCTTGACGGTGTCGTGGACGCCCTTGCCCCACACCTCGGCCGCGTCCAGGATTTCCACCTGGTCGTCGTGGATGTAGACGTAGACGGGCTTCTCGGCCTGGCCTTTGAAGATCAGGCCGTCGAAGCCGGCCCAGCGCAGACGCGCCGCGCTCCAGCCGCCGTGGTGGCTGTCGGTGACGCCGCCGGTCAGCGGGCTCTTGGTGACCACGGCCATGCGGCCGCTCATGTTGGCCTCTGAGCCGGTCAGCGGGCCGTTCATGAAGCACAGCAGGTTGTCAGGCCCCAGCGGGTCCACCTTGGGGCCGGCCTCCAACACATAGCGCACCCCCAGGCCGCGGCCGCCGATATACTTGCGCGCCCAATCTTCAGGGACAGGCTTGTAGTCGACTTTCTTCGCGGTCAGGTCGACGTGACCAATCCGGTTTGCGTACCCACCAAGCATTTCGGCCTCCTCTAAGGGGTGAAAGGGTTGTCGGCAAAAGAAAACGGGCGTTGTGCTGGGTTCACACAACGCCCGTCTGTCTTGACTAGACGGCTGGCACAGCCGCGCTGACCACCGATTAGGGGATCTGCGCTACACACTCGCATAGGCTGTTTAGGCTGACTGACAGGCCCATCATAACGATAAGTGCATCCTAAGTCAATTGCCGCCGGCCGCCAAACTTGAACTCACCCGTGAGCCGGGCTGATTGTCGTGCTATAGTGCCGGCCATGCGCATTACCAGCCTGCACAACCCGCGCCTGAAAGCGGCGCGGCAGCTGCAAGACCGCCGCGGCCGGCAAGCGGCGGGCCTGACCCTGGTAGAGGGCGCCGATGAACTGGCGCTGGCGCTGGCGGCCGGCATCCGGCCGGCGACCGTCTTCCTCTGCCCGGAGCTGCAGCGCCCGGCGGCGGCCGGGCTGCGCGCCCGCCTGCCGGCCGAGACGGAGGTGCTGGAGGTCACGCCGGAGGTGTTCGCCAAGCTCGCCTATCGCGAGAACCCCGATGGCTGGTTGGCCACCGCCCCCCTGCCTGGCCGCCCGTTAGCCGAGCTGAGCCTGCCGGCCGGCCGGCCCGCCCTGCTCCTGGTCTGCGAAGCCGTGGAAAAACCCGGCAACCTGGGCGCCATGCTGCGCACCGCCGACGCGGCCGGCGTGGACGCGCTGCTGGTCTGCGACCCGGCCACGGACCTGGGCAACCCCAACGTCATCCGCTCCAGCCGCGGCGCTGTCTTCAGCGTGCCGACGGCGCTGACCTCGACCGCCGCCGCGCTGGCCTGGCTCAAGGCGCGCGGGGTGCTGACCGTGGCGGCCACGCCGCAGGCGGAACGCCTGTATACCGAGGTGGACCTGCGCGGCCCGGCCGCCATCGCCGTGGGCGCCGAAGACGCCGGCCTGAGCGCCCCCTGGCTGAGCGCGGCCGACCTGGCGGTGCGCATCCCCATGGCGGGCCGGGTCAACTCGCTCAACGTCGCGGCGTCGGCCGCCTTGCTGGTGTACGAGGCCGTGCGCCAGCGCGCTATGGTATGATGCCGCCCATGTTCTTCCCCGGCTTCTCCATCCTTCCGCCCCCGCCGGCCCGCACCGCCTAACGCGGGCGGACGGCTGGCCGTCATTCACGCCACGTGACCCGGGCCGATCCCGCCCGCCTCGTTCATCTCATTTGACTGAGGCGAAGGGTCTTCTTAACCATGTCTGCAAAACTGAACAAGCTCACCGGCGCCCACTGGGGGGCGCTGGCGATTGTGACGGCCGCCGGCCTGTGGGGCACGGTCGGCGTCGCCACCCGCGCGCTGTATGGCCTGGCGCCCGCGACCAACGCGCTGTCCATCGGCTTCTTCCGGCTGGCGCTCTCCGTGCCAGCGCTCGGGCTGCTGGCCTGGCGGACCGTCGGACCGGCCCTGTTCCGGGTGCCCCGCCGGGATCTGGGGCTGATGCTGGTGATGGGCGCGCTGATGGCCCTGTACCAGGTCTGCTACTTCGCGGCCATCCCCCGTCTGGGCGTGACCACGGCCGTCATCCTCACCATCTGCTCGGCGCCCGTGCTCGTGGCGGTGCTGGCGGCGCTGTTTCTCAAGGAGCGCTTCTCCGCCGCGCTGGCCGTGGCCTTGCTGGCGGCGCTGGCCGGCACCATCTTGCTGGCCGGGCTGACCCCGGCCGAGTTCACGGCGCGCAGCCAGGAAGTGGCTGGGGTGCTGCTGGCGCTGGGCTCGGCGGCCGGCTATGCCGTGCTCACCCTGTGCAGCCGCGTGCTGGCCGGCCGCTATCACCCGCTGCAGCCCACCTTCATCGCCTTCGCCAGCGGGGCCCTGGCGCTGCTGCCCTTTGCGCTGGCCGGCGGCCTGACGCTCACCTATCCCGTGCCGGGCTGGCTGCTGCTGCTCCACCTGGGACTTTTGCCCACCGCGCTGGGGTACTGGCTCTTCATGACCGGCCTGAAGCACACCCCGGCCACCGCGGCCAGCATCCTGGCCCTGGCGGAGCCGTTGACGTCCACGCTGCTGGCCGCTTGGCTGTTTGGTGAACGCCTGCCGCCGGCCGGCCTGGCCGGCGCCGGGCTGCTCATCGGCGCGCTGCTGCTCTTGCTGCGGCGGCGCTGACCTAAAGGACGGCCGGCGCCGATAGGGGGCGGCGCCGGCTGTCTAGTCTGGCTGCTTGGGCGGCCAGGGGAAGAAGCCTGAGGTGCGCGCAATGTACTCCCGATAGCCCGGCCGCTGGGACAGATTCTGCTCCAGCAGGGCGGCGCCGGAGACCCGCATGAGCAGGAAGGTCATCAGCGCTGGCGCGAACAGGGCCGCCCAGCCCCACGGCGCGCTGACCGCGATCAGCCCGTGCCCCCACCACACACACGCGTCGCCGAAATAGTTGGGATGCCGGGTGTACCGCCACAGGCCCTGGTCCATCACCCGGCCCTTATTGGCCGGGTCCGCCTTGAAGCGCGCCAGCTGCGCGTCCCCGGCGCTCTCAAACACAAACCCGATCAGCCACACGCCCAGGCCCAGCCCATCCCACACGGTGACGGCGGCCGGCGCCGGCGCAGCCAACGCCACGCTCAGCGGCGCCGAGATCAGCCACATCAACACGCCCTGCAGCAGGAAGACCTGGAAGAAACTGACCCACCAGTATGCGGGTCCGTACTGCCGGCGCCAGGCCCGGTAACGGTAGTCCTCGCCCCGGCCGTGGTTGCGGCGGTAGATGTGCAGGCCCAGCCGCAGCCCCCAGAGCAGAACCAGGGCCGTCACCAGCAGCCGGCGCGGCCCCCAGCCGGCGCCGAGGGCGGCGTAGACCAGCGCCGCCAGGCCGAAGCCCGGCCCCCAGAAGGCATCGACGATGCTGGCGTCCTTCAGCCGCAGGCTGGCCAGCCACAAAGCCGTCATCAGCACCAGGATCGCGGCCCCGCCGGCCAGATAGATCTGCCACCCGATCATGCTCACCTCCTTCACGCCCAGGCGGCGCGCCGCCGCCGCCTGGAATTCTAGCGCGGGTACAATGCGCGCATGGCCCGCCTGCCCCGCTCCTTCTTTGCGCGCGACACCGTGGCCGTGGCCCGCGCCCTGCTCGGCCAGCGCCTGGTGCACCGCTTGCCGGACGGCGCGCGGCTGGCCGGCCTGATCACCGAGACCGAGGCCTACGTGGGCGAAGCGGACCTGGCCTGCCACGCGCGCGCCGGCCGCACCGCGCGCACGGCCGTCATGTACGGCCGGCCCGGCCTGGCCTACGTCTACTTCATCTATGGCAATCACTGGTGCCTGAACGTGGTCACCGAGCGGGCCGGCTTTCCGGCCGCCGTGCTCATCCGGGCGCTGCAGCCGGCCGAAGGCCTGGACGTGATCGAGCGCCACCGGGCGGGCCGGCCCGCCCGCCACTGGGCCGACGGCCCCGGCAAGCTGACCGAGGCCCTGGCCATCGGCCGGCCGGCCAACGGCGCCGACCTGTGCGCGCGGGCGGCGCGGCTGTTCTTGGAGCGCGCGCCGGCCCCGCCCGCGGCCGAAATCAGCGCCGGCCCGCGCGTGGGCATCGACAGCGCGCCCGAGCCCTGGCGCAGCCTGGCCTGGAACTTCCGCTGGACGCCGGCCGGCCCGCAACGCGCCCGGCCGGTGGGTGTTTAGCCTGTAGGCCGCGCCGGTCATCTCGGGTATGATTATCGGCCGGACACCCCGTCCCATCCTTCAAGGAGTCTTTACATGGGCCTGCTCACCGGCAAGACTGCGCTGATCTTCGGCGTCGCCAACGACCACAGCATCGCCTGGGGCATCGCCCAGGCCTTCCACCGCGAGGGCGCCACCCTGGGCTTCAGCTATGCCGGCGAGAAACTGGAGCGCCGCGTCCGCCCGCTGGCCGAGTCGCTCGGCTCCACCTTCGTCGAGCCCTGCGACGTGGGCCAGGACGACGACATCGCGGCCGTGGTGGAGAAGACGCGCGCCGCCTTCGGCGAGATCGACATCCTGGTCCACTCCATTGCCTTCGCCGGCCGCGATGACCTGGCCGGCCCGTACTACAGCGTCTCGCGCGCCGGCTTCGCCTTGGCCATGGATATCAGCGTCTACTCCTTCACGGCCCTGGCCAAGGCCTATCTGCCGATCATGAAGCCGGGCGGCGCCATGCTGACCATGACCTACCTGGGCTCGGTGCGCGCCGTCCAGCATTACAATGTCATGGGGGTGGCCAAGGCGGCGCTGGAGGCCAGCGTGCGCTACCTGGCCCTGGACCTCGGCACCCACGCGAAGAAGATCCGCGTCAACAGCATCTCGGCCGGCCCGATCCGCACCCTGGCGGTGGCCGGCATCGCGGGCTCGCGCCAGATGATCACGGAATTCGCCAAGGCCAGCCTGCTGCGCCGCAACATCACCATCGAAGACGTCGGCAACGCGGCGGCCTATCTCTGCTCGGATCTGGCCGGCGGCGTCACCGGCGAAATCCACTACGTCGACGCCGGCTACAACGTGGCCGGCTTTCCCAGCCCGGACGAAGCCGCCTAGCGGCCGCGCCTGGACGCGAAAGGACATCTATGCCCTCCCTCCCTCCGGAACTGATCCCCACCATTCAGGCCCGCGTGGCCGAGCGCCGCGAGACCCTGATCACGTTCATGCGTGAGCTGTGCGCCATCCCCAGCGTCATGGGCCGCATCGGCGAGGTTGGCCAGCGCGTGGCGGCCGAGATGCGCGCCTTGGGTTTTGAGGACGTGCGCTTCGACAAGATGGGCAACGTCCTGGGCCGGGTCGGCCACGGCCCCAAGATCCTGCTCTACGATTCGCACATCGACACCGTCGACGTGGGCGATGTGAAGGAGTGGCCGTTCGACCCCTTCCAGGGCAAGGTGGAGGACGGGGTGCTGTGGGCGCGCGGCGCCGGCGACGAAAAGCAATCCACGCCCGGCATGCTGTACGGCCTGGCGCTGGCCCGCGACCTGGGCCTGCTGGACGGCTACACGGCCTACTACTTCGGCAACATGGAAGAGGACTGCGACGGCATCGCCTGCCATGCGCTGGTGGAGGCCGAAGGGCTCAAGCCGGACCTGGTGGTGGTGGGCGAGCCCACCGAGATGAAGGTCTACCGCGGGCACAAGGGCCGCGTGGAGCTGAAGGTGGTGGCCAAAGGCCGCTCGATCCACGCCGCCTCCAACCAGCTGGGCGATAACGCCATCTACAAGATGCTGCCGATTCTGGCCGGCATCCGTGACCTGAACGACCAGCTGCACACCGACCCCTTCCTGGGCCAGGGCCGCATCACGGCCAGCATCATCGAAAGCCGGACGCCGTCGCTGAACGCGGTGCCGGACGAGTGCACGGTCTACATCGACCGGCGCCTGACCTTTGGCGAGACCCAGGAGCAGGCCCTGGCGCAGATCGAGGCCCTGATCCCGGCCGAGCACCGCGACGCCGTGAAGGTCGAGAAGCTCTGGTACGACACGCCCTCCTACACGGGCTTCGTCTTCCCGGTGGACAAGTACTATCCGCCCTGGGCGCTGCCGGAGGAGCATCCGCTGGTGCAGGCCGGCCTGGAGACCGCCCGGCTGCTGTGGGGCGGCACGCCCGAGACCGGCAAGCTGAACTTCTCCACCAACGGCACGTACTGGGCCGGCAAGGCCAACATCCCCACCATCATCTTCGCGGCCGGCAGCGAGTTCACGGCCCACAGCCAGAAGGACCAGGTGCCGCTGGCCGACCTGGTGCGCGCCACGGAGTGGTACGCGCTGCTGCCGGCGGTGCTCAAAGGGTCCGGGCTGTAGCCGCCCTGGCCCGCCAGCTTTAAATAGAAGCGCCCTCCGGCTGGAGGGCGCTTTTGGTTGGCGAAGCCGGCTCAGGCCGCCGTCTGCGGCGTGTCCCCGGCGTCGTCCGGGCCGAAGCGCTTGAGCACGTTGTTCACCAGCTTGAAGATCAGGTTCTGCTGGAAGCCCACCGCCCAGGCCAGGATGAACAGGAACAGCGGCGTCTCCTGGAGGAAGGACAGCACCCCGGAGAGCACCACCACGTACACGAACGCCCCCAGCATCATGCCCAGCAATGGGTAGGTGTAATACCAAACCGAAAAGCTGGCGTCAAAGTCCTTCTTCTCGGCCACGTGCCGCCACAGGTTCCAGAAGGCGCCGGTGACGCCGCCCAGCCCGCCCCACAGGATGGACGCCCACAGGACCGCCACGCTCAGGGTATCAAAGGCCGGCCCCAGCCGGCGCAGGTTGCCGTCCACGGCCACCAGCACGTCTACGGCGCCGAGCATCCAGATAAAGCCGCCAACCATGATGAGCATCATGATGAGCTGGAAGCCGAAGATGATGCTCGGCTGCTCGAACCACTTGCTGCGCCGGGCGCGCTCGTAGATGTAGCGGGCCTCGCCGATCTGGCGCTCGGCATCCTCGATCTGGTCGCGCGCGCCGAGCAGCAGGTTGCGCGCCGTGGCCAGCCGGTCCAGCATCTCCTGGGCCACCTTCAGGCTGATCTTGGGCGCCGTGGTGACCACGGCCTCCAGGTCGTCGATCTCCTTCCAGCGCTGCTTCAGGCGTTCGTCCGTGACCAGGAACGCCACCAGGCCGGTGTCGGCCTGCACCGCGTCTGGGCGCACGAATTCCGTCGTCTTGATCCCGATCTCGTCCGGGTTGATCTGCAGCCCCAGCCACTGGATATCCGGGTCGTACATGTTGTTGCCGGTCTGCCGGCCCTGGGGGGCGGGGGGGGCCGCCCCCGGGGGCGCGGCCGGGGCCGCCGGCTCGGCCGGCAACGTGGCGTACGGGGCCATGGTCGCCTCGAAGGCCTCATCCGGCGCGGCGGCGTTTTCGGCCGCCAGCGCGTTGGGCGAGGGGGCGTCCGGGAACAGCTTGGCCAGATCGTCGGCCGTCAGGTCCGGCGTGCCGCTCAGGTCTACGCCGCGCGGCGCCGCCGGCGGGGGCACGGGCGCGGCGCTGCCGGCCGGCGCGCCGGCGCGAAAGGGGTCGCCGCGCCGCGGGAGCATGGTCTCGGCGCCCTTGCCTTTGACGGAGCCTTCGTCGGGGTTAGTGAGCATGCAGGACCTCCTCGGCGAGCCGGCGGAAAGCCGCCGCGGCCTCGCTCTGCGGCCGGTACGTCAGCACGGGTTTGCCGGTCACCGGCGCCTTGGCCACCGTATCTTCGTCTTCGATGATGGTGTCAAACAGCTTGTGCTCAAACACCGCTTGCAGCTCGTCCACCACCTCGCGCGAGTGGTCCGAGCCGCCGCGGTACATCGTCGCCACCACGCCCAACAGGTTCAGCTCCGGGTTGAAGCGCTCGTGGATCAGCCAGATCGATTCGAGCAGGCCGCGCACGCCGCGCATGGCCAGGTACTGGCACTGCACCGGCACCAACAGCTCGCCGGCCGCCACCAGCCCGTTGACGGTCAACAGGCCGATGCTGGGCGGGGTATCGATCAGCACGCAGTCCGCGGGCACGCGGCTGCGGGCCAGGACGTTGCGCAGCCGGAAGACCTGATCGGGCGCGTCCGCCAGCTGGTATTCCGCCGCGGCCAGGTCCACCGAGCCCGGCACCAGCACCAGGTTGTCGCCCACCGGCCGCAGCACGCTGGCCAGGCTGACGTTGTCGCGCGTGAGCAGCGTGTAGGCCGTCCGCGAGAGGGCGTAAGGGTCCAGGCCGAAGCCGGCCGTGAGCGCGCTCTGCGGGTCCAGGTCGATCAGCACCACTTTCTGGCCGGCCTCGGCCAGCGCCGCGCCCAGGTTGCTGACCAGGGTGGTCTTGCCCACGCCGCCTTTTTGGTTGGCCACCACGATCACGCGGGTCATGCGCGCCAGTATAGAATAGAGACTCCGGGTTGGCAACCAAAGCCGGGTTGGAGGTGGATGTGACGACGCGCCCAGGCCCGCCGCAGATGGCCCTGTTGGGGGCCGGCCTGGCCGCCGGCCTGACGTGCGTGCTGCTGGCGGCCGCCGCCCTCGGCTGGCTGTTCGCGCCCCGGCGGGCGCCAGCCGCCGCTTCGCCGGCGCCCGCCGCGACCACGCCCGCGCCCGCGCCGCCGACCAGGCCGCCGGCGACGGCCCCGGCGCCCACGGAGCCGGCCAGCCCGTCCCCCCCGCCCTCCCCCCTCCCCACGCTACCGCTGGCCCTCACCACTCTGCCCGACCCGCCGGCCGGCCAGATCGTCTACACCTGCTTTGACGGCCAGGACGACGAGCTGTGCCTGCTGGACCTGGCGAACCGGACGGTCCGCCAGCTCACCGACAACGCCGTCGGCGATTGGTACGCCTCGCTCACCCCGGACGGCGGCGCCGTGCTGTTTTCGCGCCAGGTGCGCGGCGCCAACTACGAAATCTTCCGCTTGGCGCGCACCGGGGCCGACGAGGTCCAACTGACCGCCAACGGCGCACAGAACTATGCGCCGGAGCTCTCGCCGGATGGGACGCGCATCGTCTTCACCTCCAGCCAGAGCGGGGTTCAGCAGATCTG
>JAEURL010000401.1 GCA_016789165.1 Anaerolineales bacterium
CGTGATGGTGCGGGCCTTCCAACCCTTTGGCGAGGGCCGGCGCCTGACGCCGGCCGAGTTCTTTACCGTCACCGCCTCGGACGTGGCGCGCCTGTACGACGCCGATCCGGCCGTGCGCTACATCGAGCTGCACAACGAGCCCAACCTGCGCCTGGAGGGGCTGGGCGGCAGCTGGCGCGACGGGCGCGAGTTTGGGGCTTGGTTTCTGGAGGTGCTGGACCGCTACCGCGAGCGCTTCCCGGAGGCCAAGCTGGGCTTCCCGGGCCTCTCGCCGGGGCCGGCGCTGGAGGCCGCCGGCCGCGCGGATTCGGAGCAATTCCTGGCCGAGGCGGCCGAGGCCGCGCAGGCCGCCGACTGGATCGGCGTGCACGCCTACTGGGTGAACGAGCGCGAGATTACGGACGAGCGTGAAGGCTTCAGCTTCACGCGCTACCGCGAGCGCTTCCCCGAAAGCCTGCTGTTTATCACCGAGTTCGGCAACCCGGCCCAGCCCAAGCCGCTGGTGGCTGATCAATACGCGCGCTACTACGGCGCGCTGCGCCATTTCCCAGGCCTGGGCGCGGCCTTCAGTTACGTGGTCTCCACCTCTGATCCGGTCGAGTCGCCGCGCTGGGCCTGGCGCGACGAAAGCGGCCGCGACGTGGGCCTCGCGGCCGTGGTGGGCGAGCGGAAATACGTGCGCGACGAATGACCGCTCAGTGCGCGTGCGCGGGCGCCAGGTGCGCGAAGGCCAGCAGCGCCAGATTGCGCAGGCCATAGAAGTCGTCGGCGCGGGCCGCCGCCGCCGGGGGCCGGCCGCTGTTCCCCTCCTGCAAGCTGGTCCGCAAAAACGCCAGCAGTTCCTCCCAGGCCTGACCCTGCACACCGCCGGCCCGAATGGCGTCGACGCTGTTGACGAAGGCGTGCGGCTGGCCGGCGTAGATCGAGATCTGGTGCGGCACGCCGGCCGTCTCCAAGGCGGCCTCGAAAGCCTGCACGTCGGCCAGCGGGATGGAACCATCCGCGCCGCCGAAGATGCCCAACACCGGCCCAGGCAGGGCCTTGAGCCGCTCAGGGTCCGCCACCGGGCTGCCGTAAAAGATCACGGTGCCGGCCAGTTGTGGGTTGTGCAGGCTGAAGAGCAGGGAGGTCCGGCCCCCGAAACAAAAGCCGGCGATGGCCACCCGGTCCGCGGCCACGTCGGGTTGGGCGGTCAGCCAGGCCAGGACGGCGTCCAAATCCTGGTTCACCTGCTCGGCCGGCGTGCTCAACACCTGATAAATGGCGCGCGGGATATAGCCCGTGGTGCTGCCGCGAAAGACGTCCGGGGCCACCACCAGGTAGCCGGCCGCGGCCAGCAGATCCGCCTTGGCCCGGATCCCGTCGTTCAGGCCGTAGAACTCGTGGATCATAATCACGGCCGGGAAAGGCCCGTCACCCGCCGGCCGAGCAACATAAGCGCTCACAGCCGGGCCGGCCGGGTTCGCGATGGTGGTGTTGGCCACGGCGGCCAGCCGGCCGGCCGCGCCCAGGCCATCCACGGCGATGGAGCCGGCCACCAATACCCCGACCGCCAGAACTAAGACGCCCAGCCCCAGCAGAATCCGCCTGATCCAGCGCCACATAACGGCCAACCTCCACGTTTTCGATGAGTGTCTACCCGGTACTGTCAGCGGGGAGAAAGTATCAAAATCGCCCCAGGCCGGCAAGCACCGAAAAAGACTCAAATACGTCACTTTTAAGGAATCTGCCTTGACTCTCAAACGTTTGTTCTATAATATTAGAACACAAGTTCCATAAAGCGGTCATCTCTTCAACCTAGCCTGGCTTCCACCCGTTCGATGATCGCCGCCGCCCAACCCGGCCCTTGGCCCTCTATTCCAGTTGACCCGGTGCGATCATGGATGCGTCTCTCTCGCGCGATTTCCTCAACTTCCAGTCTGATCGGATTGAACGCGTGCTGGCGTCGCATCGTGTGCCGGCGCGGGTCAACGGCGGCACCGTCTCGCCGCGCTGGATCCGCTTCCATCTGACGCCGGCGCTGGGGGCGCGCGTGGCCACGGTGCGCAACCTCTCGGAGGAGTTGGCCCTGGCCCTGGGCGCGGCCGACGTGCGCGTGGCCCGCGACGGCGAGCAATTGGCGGTGGAGGTGCCGCGCCCGGACGCGGAGCCGGTGCGTCTGCTGCCGTTGCTCAAGAGCGTGGGCGGGGTGCCGCCGCTGACGGCCTGCCTGGGCCTGGCCGAGGACGGCCGGCCGCTGCTGATCCGGCTGCCCTCCCCGGACGTGGCCCATGTGCTGGTGGCCGGCACTACCGGCTCCGGC
Source organism: Anaerolineales bacterium (assembly GCA_016789165.1). Classification (GTDB taxonomy): domain Bacteria; phylum Chloroflexota; class Anaerolineae; order Anaerolineales; family UBA6663; genus SpSt-583. Next base: position 2,303 of record JAEURL010000401.1, read on the forward strand.
AAGACTGACCTGATGCGGGCCATGCTGGTCTCGCTGGCCATGTACAACCGCCAATCCCGCCTGCAGATCGCGCTGATCGACCCCAAAGGCCGCGGCTTCGGGCCCCTGGCGGCTCTGCCGCACACCCTGGACGATATCGCCACCGATCCGGTGGGCGCGCGCGCCCTGCTGGCTCGGCTGGTGGCGGAGATGGAGCGCCGCGACCGTGAGAACGTCTCGTCGCCGCACATCGTCATCGCCGTGGACGAACTGCACGATCTGCTGACGACGGGCGGCAAAGAGGTGGAGATTGCGCTGGTGCGGCTGGCGCAGCGCGGGCGCGAGGCCGGTCTGCACCTGATTGCCGGCGTGCAGAAGCCGGCCGCGGCCGCCATCGGCGGGATGCTCAAGGCCAATTTCCCGGTGCGCCTGGTGGGGCGCGTCGGCAGCGCCGAGGACGCGCGCATGGCGGCCGGCCTGTCCGGCACCGGCGCGGAGAAATTGCTCGGGCGCGGCGATTTCCTGGCCATCGCCAGCGGACAGACCATCCGCTTCCAGGCGGCCTGGATCCCGGCCCGCGATTGGGACACGATCGCCCTGCGTTTCTGAAAGGAGGCCGTCATGGATATGGGCATGTTGTGGAAAGATGATCACCCGCACCGCACGCTGGCCCAGAAGGTGGCGCGCGGCGTGGAGGCCTTCCGGCTGCGCTATCAGGAACACCCGACGGTGTGTTTCGTCCACCCGAGCATGCTGCCCACCGGCAGCGGCGGCGGCCTGATCCTGCCGGCCGGCCTGCGGGTCCTGGCGACCCGCAAGGTGCCGGCGCACCATTTCTGGCTCGGCGTCAACGCGGCGGTGCTCGCCCCGGCGGCCGAGAGTGACCGGCGGGTGGAGCCCGCGCTGTATCAGGAGGCGCGGCTATGAAGGCCCGTTTGATGTGGCTGTTGATCGGTCTGGCGTTTGCGGTCACCCTGGCGGTGGTGATCGGCCAGCGGCTCTCGGCTGAGGCGATGGCCGTGATGGTGGGCGTGGTGGCCGGCGTGGCCGCCAGCATCCCCACCAGCCTGATCGTGGTCTGGTTTGCCTCGCGCACCCTGCTGGTGGCGCGGCCGGCCCCGGCCGCCCCGCCGCCCGCGCCCGAGCCGCGCGTGGTGGTGATGCCCCAGCCGGCCCCGGCCGCTTACCAAAGCCTGGCCGGCTATGCGCCGGCCATGTACGGCCAGCCGCTGCCGCTGACGATGCCGGGCGGCGCCATGCCGGCGGCCGGCCCGGCCTATCCGGCCCCGCGCCAATTCAACGTGATCGGCGGGGCGGAACTGGGCGGCGCGGAGATGGAGACCGGCGCGGAGGTGGTATGGCAGGGCTGAGGCTGGCCGAACCCGTGCAGGTGGCCGATAAGCAGAACGGCTTCTTCCCGCGCGCCTTTGTCTGGCGCGGCCGGCGCCACGACGTGCGCGCGGTGGTGGCCTGCCGCACCGAGAACCGGCGCGGCCAAGTGCGCCGGCACCTGTTCCGGGTGCGCACGGATCGGGCCGTCTTTGAGCTGGCCCAGGACGTGCGCCGGGACCTGTGGCAGCTGGAGCAGATGTGGGCCGCCGAGTAGGACGGCGAAGGCGATAGAATTCTTTCGAGACCGGGGCGGCTCAGCGAGCGGCCCCGGTTCTATTCCTGGCCGGTTCTCTTCGCGGGAGGTGACGATGCCCCTGACACAGGGCCTGATCGAGGTGATTGTGTACGTGCGGGACATGGCCCGCGCTGTGGCCTTTTATCGGGATGGGCTGGGCCTGCGCGTCACCTACCCGGCTGGCCGCGCCGATTACGGCGGCGAGCCTTGGGTGACCCTGGACACTGGGGCGTGCGTGCTGGCCCTGCACGCCGGCGGCGGCGAGCCGGGCGCCAGCCCGGCCAAGATCGTCTTCGGTGTGGCTGACGTTCACGCCGCGCGGGCGGCGCTGCTGGCGTGGGGCATCCGGCTCGGCGAAGTGCGGCCGGCCGCGCCCGGCGTGTGGGTCTGTGACGGCCGAGACCCGGACGGGAATCCATTCGCGCTGGAGGCCCGCGCGTAGGGGCCGCGGCGCCGGGCAGTAAAAACAATTCCGCCCCGGCTGCCGCCTGATGAACAGGCCGCGCCGGGGCGGTTGCGTTTACGATAGCGGCCTGCTAGCGGCGCCGGCCGCCTCGCCGACTGCCCCGCCGGCCGCCTCCCCCGCCACCTCCCCCGCCGCCGGCTTCGGGGTTGCGCGGCCGCCGGGCGGGCGGGGCCGGTGTCCCATCCGGCTGCGGCAGCGGCGCGTGCAGCAGTTGTTGATAATAATCGTCCAGCAGCATGGCCACCACCGCCGACTCGTCTTCGTTCTCGGCCAGGCTGCGCGCCAGCGGCACAAAGCGCCGGCTGCGCTCGGCCTGCAGCCGGTCGCGTTCACGCAGGCGGGCTTCCAGCAGCGCCGTCAGCCGCTCGGTCACCACCGCCTCCACGTCCGCGTCGGTGGGCAGCGGCAATTCCTGCAGGTCGATGCTGTAGCGCTTGGCGATGCGGTCCAGCTCCAGCTTCTCGGCCGGCGTCACCAGCGAGATGGCGGTGCCGGCCGCGCCGGCCCGGCCCGTCCGCCCCGCGCGGTGGATGTAGCCCTCC
>JAEURL010000411.1 GCA_016789165.1 Anaerolineales bacterium
GTCAGGATCAGGGGCGTTATCAGTTTGCCGATGCCGATGCCAACCAGGAACACGCCCAGCACAAAGGCGATCATCCACAGCCGCGTCGCCGGGCCGGGCTCCAGCCAGCGCCAGAAGCTGGCCCGATAATAGATGGCCAGGGTGTCGCCCAGCATACGCGTCATCTGGCCCAGCCCGATCCGGCCCATCCGGCCGGCCCGGTGATACTCACTCTGGACCGGGCACTCCACCACGCGGAAGCCGAAGCGCGTGGCGGCGACCAGCAATTCGATATCAAAGGCGAACCGGCTGACGCTCAGCCGCGGCGCGGCCAGCGCCAGGACCTCGCGGCGAAAGAGTTTCAGGCCGGTCTGGGTATCGCTCAGGGAAAGGCCGAACAAGGCCGCCACCAGGCGGCGATACAGGCGGCTGAGCAGCCGGCGCAGGAGCGGGAACCGGCTGTCGGCCGCCGATTTGGCCGCCACCACCACCTCGGCGCCCGTAGCCGTCATGGCCACCCACAGGCGCGGGATGTCCTCCGGCGCGATCTCCAGGTCGGCGTCGAGAAAGGCCACCAGGTCACCGGTGGCGAACTGGACCCCGTAGAACAGTGCCGCCCCCTTGCCGCGGTTAACGGGCTGCCGATAGGCCCGGACCGGCAGGCCCTCGGCCGCGGCGCGCTGGGCCTCGGCGAAGGTCGCATCCTGGCTGCCGTCGTCCACCACCAGCACTTCCAGGTCCAGGCCGGCCAGGGCGCGGCAGACACGCTGCAGGTTGGCGTACAGGTGCGCGGCCTCGTTGTAAGCGGGCAGGATCACGGAGAGCCGGCCGGGGAGGCCGGCGCGGGCGCCGGGCGCCGGGGAGGCGGCATCAGCGGCCAGGCCAGCCATGCTAGGGCGCGGCGGAGGGATCGAACTGATAGTAGCCCAGCGACGGCGCGCCGCAATCCCGCCGCTCCCCGACCGTTCCGCCGGGCAGCAGGGCCTGCAGGTAAACCACCTCGTTGGCCCGCTCGGGCACGAAGAAGAAGATGTTCTTCTTGGCCGGGTCGAAGAACAGGGCCTGGCCGTCCCGGTCTTGATAGTGCAGCGGGCTGACCGCGGTGTCCGGCACCGTGACGTTGACGAGCGGGATGCCGCCGCTGAAGTACTCCACCGATTTGTGGATGCTGTACCAGGTGTACTCGTTGCCCAGCAGATAGGCCGAATATTCCGGGCCGGCCTTCGCCAGTTGCTCGCCCATGAAGGACGCAAACCGGGTGGCCGAGTCACCGTAACGGCACTTGGGGCCGAAGTCCACGAAGTAGGCCTTCAGATTGAGCGCGGCCACCGGGAGCAGAAACAGCGCGGCCGGCGCGTAATCCTGCCAGCGCGCGCTGGCCGGCAGGGCGCGGCCGGCCAGGGCCAGCAGCCGATCCACGGCCAGGGCTACAAACAGACAGACGGCCGGGAAGACGATGGCGATCCGGTAGGCGTTATCCGACGGCACGATGACCAGGGCGCCGGCCACCAGCATCCCGGCCCAGAACCAACCCTGCAGCAGCAGGTGCCGGCGGTCCAGCACGTGGAGCAGCGAGTACACGATGCCGATCAGGAACGCCGCGCCGGAGACCCAGTCCAGCATTGGGTACGGCGACCCGTAGTGCACGGTGGCCGGGAAGTAATTGACGGTCAGGAAGGCCTGGCGCAGCAGGTCGGCGATGATCAGATACTGGTTGGTCCCGGTGGCCTGCACTTGGTTGGCCAGCCAGCCGGACTGGATGACGCCCATCTGGTTGACGCGCGACATGAATTCGTCGGGATAGGTCATTGACCACGCGGCCAACGGGGCCACCACCACCGCCAGCGCGCCGGCGAAAGCCAGGAAGTTGCCGAAGTTCGGCTGGGCCGTGCGGCGATCCACCACCCACAGCGCGGCGAAATAGACCGGCATGAACAGCACCAGCAGGCGGGCGCCCATATACACGTACATGAAGACGCCCAGGGCCAGGCCGCCCAGCACCCAGTAGGTCAGGTTGCGCCGCTCCTGGCCGATGTAGATCAGGGCGAACAGGGTGGTGGCAAACAGCGCGTCGTGGATGCTGCTGGCCACGATCACCCGGCTGAGATGCAGGTGAAAGTGCGAGACCAGCAGCAGGCCGGCCGCCAGCATGGCGACGCGTCCGTTGAACATCCGGCGCGCCAGCACGTACAGCATCGGCACCGTCAGCGTCCCGGAGATGGCGGCCCAGAAGCGCAGGCCGAAGGCGTCGCGCCCGAACAGCCGGACCGCCAGGGCCAGCAGGTCCAGGTAAAGGACGCCCTGGTTGTTGACGATGATCAGGGGGTTGTGCAATTCGCCGCGCAGCACGCTCAACACCATCACACCGATAATGCCCTCGTCACCGCTGAGCACGTCCGGGAGCGCGCCGAGCAGGATCAGGCGCAGCGCGGCGGCCGCCACGGTCAGCAGCGCCACGCCGGCGATTTCGAGCCGGTGGCGGCGGAACCAGGCGCCGGCCGCCCGGAAATCGGGCCAGGGGAGGAAGGCGGCCGCGTATGCGGCGCCGCTGAGGGCCCACAGGGCGATCACGTCGCCGAAGTCGCCGTCGGGCGGCCGGGCCTGCATTAAGCGCACCGTCAGGTAAGCCAGCAGGACGCCGGTGAGGACAAAGACCACGCGGCGCGGCTGGCCGGCCACGCGCTCCAGCAGCCCGCGCAGCCAGGGGGCCTTCAGCCGCCCGCCGCCCGCGGCCCGCCACTCCAGCGCCAAAAGCAGGACGCCGGCCAGGCCCAGCAGCAGCGCGGCGTCCAGGGTATCCTGCGGCAGAAAGGCCAGGAAGAACTGGCCGGCCAGGGCCAGAATAAACAGCCCGGCCGCCAGCAGCGGCACCCAAGCCGCGCC
>JAEURL010000423.1 GCA_016789165.1 Anaerolineales bacterium
TGATTTACATCTGCCAGAGGAGCCTCCATGCCTTACACCCACATCCAGGTCCCGGCCGGCGACAAGATCTCCATCGCGGACGGCAAACTCAACGTTCCCGATCACCCGATCGTGCCCTTCATCGAAGGCGACGGCACCGGCCCGGATATCTGGCGCGCCTCCGTGCGCGTGCTGGACGCCGCCGTGGCCAAGGCCTACGGCGGCCAGCGCCGCATCGCCTGGATGGAAGTGTACGCCGGCGAGAAATCGTTCAAGCAGTTCAACACCTGGCTGCCGGACGAGACCGTGGAGGCCTTCCGCGAGTTCCTGGTGGGCATCAAGGGCCCGCTCACCACGCCCATCGGCGGCGGCATCCGCTCGCTCAACGTGGCCCTGCGCCAGCTGCTGGACCTGTACGTCTGCCTGCGCCCAGTGCGCTGGTTTGTGGGCGTGCCCTCGCCCGTCAAGCGCCCGGAGAAGGTGGACATGGTGATCTTCCGCGAGAACACGGAAGACATCTACGCCGGCATCGAGTTTGAGGCCGGGTCGGCCGCCAACCAGAAGTTCATGGCGCTCTTCAAGGAGGCCTTCCCCAAGGAATACGGCAAGATCCGTTTCCCCGAGACCTCCGGCATCGGCATCAAGCCGGTCTCGCGCGAGGGCTCGGAGCGCCTGCTCCGCGCCGCCCTGGAGTACGCCCTGGTCAACAAGCGCCGGAGCGTGACCATTGTGCACAAGGGCAATATCATGAAGTTCACCGAGGGCGCCTTCCGCAACTGGGGCTATGCCCTGGCCGAACGCGAGTTTGGCGATCAGGTCTACACCTGGGAGCAGTGGGAGCGGACCAAGGCCGCCCAGGGGGAAGCCGCCGCCAACGCCGAGCAGAAGGCCGCGCTGGCGGCCGGCCGGGTCCTGGTGAAGGACGCCATCGCCGATATCACCCTCCAGCAGGTGCTCACCCGGCCGGATGAGTTTGACGTGATCGCCACCATGAACCTGAACGGCGACTATCTCTCGGACGCGCTGGCCGCCCAGGTGGGCGGCATCGGCATCGCGCCCGGCGGCAACGTCAACTATGTCACCGGCCACGCCGTCTTTGAGGCCACCCACGGCACCGCGCCCAAATACGCCAACCTGGACAAGGTCAACCCCGGCTCGGTGGTGCTCTCGGGCGAGATGATGCTGCGCTATATGGGCTGGACCGAGGCCGCCGATCTGGTGATCAAGGGCATGGACGGCGCCATCGGGGCCAAGACCGTCACCTACGACTTCGCGCGCCTGATGGAGGGCGCCACCGAGGTCAAGTGCAGCGAGTTCGGCGACGCCGTCATCGCGCACATGTAGCCGCGAACCCGGGTTTTCCGCCACCGAGACACAGAGAACGCCCCAAGCTCTGTGTCGCTGTGGCCAGTCCGTCTCGAAGCGCATCCAGGCCTGAACCGGCTGCCGCAGCGAGTTCGGCGGCGCCGTCATCGCGCACAGGCCGCCGCGAACCCGGGTGTTCTGCCACCGAGACACACAGACACAGAGAAGGCCCAACGCTCTGTGTCCATTGCTTCTCCGTGGCTCGGTGTCTCTGTGGCCAATCCATCTCCCAGCGCATCCAGGCCTGAACCGGCCGCCGAAATCGTCCGCGCCGGCGCCGCCATCATCTGGGGCGCCTTCCGCGCCATGCACCAGGACATCCGGGCCGTGATGCGCCGCGCCCAGGAGCGCTTCGAGGCCAGTGACTGGGCCGGCCTGCAGGCCGACGGCGTCGAGCGCCTGGACATCCCCGAGCGGCACGTGCAGGCCGCGCTGGCCGGGCTGCGGCCCCTGCTGGGCGAGCGGGCCACCGACCGCGCCATGTGGGCGGCCCTCAAGGACGCCTACGTGGCCACGGCCGAGGCCCAGCCGGCCGAGGAGATCGCCAAGACCTTCTTCACCACCGTCACCCGCCGCATCTTCGGCACCGTCGGCATCGACCCGGAGGTGGAGTTCCGCGGCGCGGAACTGGAAGTGACCGTGGATCTGGAAGCCCCGCCGGTCTTCGTCACCTATACCGGCGCGACGCCGCTGGAGCTGGCGCGGGCCAGCCTGGCCCACGCCGCCTTCCGCCTGCCCTTCGCGGACCTGGAGCGCGACGCCGGCCGGGTGGCGCAGGCCATCGAGGCGGCCCGCGCCGCCGCCTGGGGCGCCGAGCCGGTGGCGGCCGTGGACCTGCTGCAGCCGGTCTTCTTCCGCAACAAAAGCGCCTTCCTGGTCGGCCGCCTGCGCGACGACGGCCACACCCTGCCGCTGGTGATCGCCCTGCGCAACGCCGGCGGCGCGCTGGCCGTGGACGCCGTGCTGCTGGACGAGGACGAGGTCAGCATCATCTTCAGCTTCACGCGCTCCTACTTCCACGTGGACCTGGAGCGGCCGGCCGAGACCGTCCAGTTCCTGAGCACCTTGATGCCCTGGAAGCGCGTGGCCGAGCTGTACATGGCCGTGGGCTTCCCGCGCCACGGCAAGACCGAGCTCTACCGCGACCTGCTGCGCCACCTGGACTACTCGGACGACCGCTTCGTGCCGGCCCCCGGCGACCGCGGCATGGTCATGATCGTCTTCACCCTGCCGTCTTACGAGCTGGTCTTCAAGGTCATCCGCGACCAGTTCGCCTATCCCAAGACCACCACGCGCCAGGACGTGCTGGACAAGTACGCCCTGGTCTTCAAGCATGACCGCGCCGGCCGGCTGGTGGATGCCCAGGAGTTCCGGGCGCTGGCCCTGCCGCGGGCGCGCTTCGCGCCGGAGGTGCTGGAGGAATTGCTCGGCAGCGCGGCCAGCAGCGTCACGCTCACCGCCGACCAGGTGATCCTGCAGCACTGCTACGCCGAGCGGCGCATGACGCCCCTCAACCTGTACCTGCGCGAGGCCTCGCCGGCCGAGGCGCGCGAAGCCGTGCTGGATTACGGCCTGGCCATCCGCGACCTGGCCGCCACCAACATCTTCCCCGGCGACCTGCTGCTCAAGAACTTCGGCGTCACCCGCCACAAGCGCGTGATCTTCTACGACTACGACGAGCTGACCACGGTGACCGACTGCGTCTTCCGCGACCTGCCCCAGGCCGGCGACGACGAGGACGAGTGGCGGGCCGAGGCCTGGTATTACGTGGGCGAGAAAGACATTTTCCCGGAGGAGTTTCTGACCTTTCTGGGCCTGCAGGGCGACCTGCGCCAGGCCTTCTTGGACGCCCACGCGGACTTGCTGACCGCCCCGTTCTGGCGGAAAATCCAGACGCGCCACCGGGCCGGCGAGGTGCTGGAAGTGCTGCCCTACCGCGCCAGCCGGCGCTTCTCACCCTGACGCTATTCCCTCGGGCCGGCCTGTCCGCCGGTCCGGATTGTGAGGACCTCAATGCCAACACAGTACACGCTCGTTTTGATCCGCCACGGCCAGAGCACCTGGAACCTGGAGAACCGCTTCACCGGCTGGACCGACGTCGGCCTGACCGAGCAGGGCCGCGCCGAAGCCGCCAACGGCGGCCGGCTCCTGCGCGAAGCCGGCTACACCTTCGACGTGGCCTTCACCTCGGTGCTCAAGCGCGCCGTCCACACCCTCAACCTGGTGCTGGATCAGCTGGACCTGGATTGGCTGCCGGTGGTCAAGGGCTGGCAGCTGAACGAGCGCCACTACGGCGCCCTGCAGGGCCTGAATAAGGCCGAGATGGCCGAGAAGTTCGGCGAGGCGCAGGTGAAGATCTGGCGGCGCAGCTACGATGTGCCGCCGCCGGCCCTGGAACTGGACGACCAGCGCCACCCGCGCTTCGACCGGCGCTACGCCGGCCTGGCGGCCGAGGATCTGCCGCGCACCGAGTCGCTCAAGCTCACGGTCGCCCGCATGCTGCCGTACTGGCACAGCACCCTGGCGCCGGCCGTCAAATCCGGCCAGCGCGTGCTGATCGCGGCCCACGGCAACAGCCTGCGCGCCCTGGTCAAGTACCTGGACAACGTCTCGGATGAGGCCATCGTCGAGCTGAACATCCCCACCGGCGTGCCGCTGGTCTATGAGCTGGACGCCGACCTGAAGCCGGTCCGGAGCTTCTACCTGGGCGATCCCGAGGCCGTCAAGAAGGCGGCCGAGGCCGTGGCCGCCCAGGGCAAGGCCAAGTAAGGCGTGAGCGGCGAGGCGGGCGCCATCGCCCGCGCCCGCCGGCCGGCCACGGTCAGTTCGCTGACCGCCGACCTGCGGGAGCTGGGCGTGCGGCCGGGGATGGTCCTGCTGGTCCATGCCTCCCTGAGCGCGCTGGGCTACGTGGTCAGCGGCGCGCCTTCGGTCATCCTGGCTCTGGAGGCCGTCCTGGGCGAGGCCGGCACCCTGGTGATGCCCGCCCACTCCAGCGACCTGAGCGACCCGGCCCAGTGGCAGCACCCGCCCGTGCCGGCCGAGTGGTGGGAGACCATCCGGGCCGAGATGCCGGCCTTTGACCCGGACCTCACGCCCACCCGCGAGATGGGCGTCATCGCCGAGACCTTCCGCAAGCAGGCCGGCGTCCGCCGCAGCGCCCACCCACGCGACTCGTTCGCGGCGCGCGGCCCGCAGGCCGAGTTCCTGACCGCCGGGCACTCCCTGGCCTTCGGCCTGGGCGAGGGCTCGCCGCTGGCCCGCCTGTACGAGTGTGACGGCTGGGTGCTGCTGCTGGGCGTGGGGCACGGCAACAACACCTCGCTCCACCTGGCCGAGGCCCGCGCCGAATGGCCCGGGAAGCGCCAGAGCCAGGAGGGCTCGCCCGTTTGGGTGGACGGCCGGCGGCAGTGGGTGACCTACGCCGACTGGGACCTGGACGCGGCCGACTTCGCGCGGCTGGGCGCGGACTTCGCGCGCACGACCGGCCTCGAGCAGGCCGGCCGCGTGGCCCTGGCCGAGGCGCGCCTGATGCCGCAGCGTCCGCTG
>JAEURL010000437.1 GCA_016789165.1 Anaerolineales bacterium
ACATCGGCGTTGTGCAGGCGGGCGGCGGCCGCCAGCGCCTGGGTGATCTGCCCCAAGCCGCCGCGCGCGGCGGCCTTGAACGGCCCGCCGTGGTTGATCCAATGATGGAGGAGCAGGAAGGCGGTGCCGGCGCTGAACGGCCCCTGGGTCAGCCCGTGCACGCCCAGCGCGCCCAAGGCGCCTTTGAGCGCCGGGCTGGCGAACCACTCGTCCAGCAGCTCGGCCGCGGACATGGGCAGCACGCGCAGCAGCTCCATCATCTCGGTCTGGCCCAGCCCGCGCCACTGCAGCAGGAAGCGGGCCAGCGGCGGCAGCTCGCCGGCCGGGATCTCGGGCAGGCGCGGCATGGTCAGGTGGTAGGCCGCGCGCAGCACGCCGGCGAAGCGGTTCAGGCGCGCCTGGAACTGCGGCCAGCGCTCGGCGTCGGCCGGCGCCAGGCGGCGCAGGGCCTCCCGCGTGGCGGCCGCGTCCGGGGAGAGCAGCAGCCCGCCGCCGTCGGGCAGCAGGCTGTAGACCGGGGCCAGGGCCGGCAGCATGTGCAGGCCGTGCCGGCCCAGCTCCAGCTCGTGGACCACCTCGGCCGCCAGTTGGCCCCGGTGCACGACCGTGTCCACGTGGAAGCCCGGCCACAGGGCCTCCGTCACCACCGTCCCGCCCACCTGGGCGCGGCGCTCCAGCACCAGCACGGACAGGCCGGCTTTGGCCAGGTAGGCGGCGGCGGTCAGGCCGTTGTGGCCGGCGCCGAGGATGATGACGTCGTAGAGGTTAGCCATGATGCTCTCTTGAGGGGCTATGGGCCAGGGCCGTTGCCAGGCACCGGTCCATTAGCGCCACGCCTTCAGCAATTCCAGCGCGGCCAGCCGGCCGCTGGCGCCCATGATGCCGCCGCCCGGATGCGTCCCGGAGCCGCACTGCCAGAAGTTGGCCAGCGGCGTGCGGTACTGCGCCCACTGCGCCACGGGCCGCAGGAAGAACAACTGGTGCAGGGCCAGGTCGCCCTGGAAGATGTTGCCCTGGGTCAGGCCCGTGGTCTGTTCGATGTCCACCGGGGTCAGCACCTGCCGGTGCAGGATGATCTGTTTCAGGTTGGGAGCGTACTCGGCCAGGGTGTCCACCACCGCATCGCCGAAGGCCTCGCGCTGGGCGTCGTTCCAGCCGCCCTCCAGCTCGTACGGGGCGTACTGGACGAAGCAGGACATGACGTGCTTGCCGGGCGGCGCCATGGCCGGGTCGATCACGGACGGGAAGATGCAGTCGATGTAGGGCCGGCGCGCGAAGTGCCCGTACTTGGCCTGGTCGTAGGCGCGCTCGATGTAATCCACGCTCGGGCTGATGGAGACCGCGCCGCGGTGCAGGGGCGAATCGCCGCTGGCCGGGAGGGGCTGGGCCGTGAAGTTCGGCAGGGCGTCCAGCGCCAGGTTGACCTTGCCGGACGAGCCCCGGATCTTGAAGCGCCGGATGGCGTCCACGAAATCGCCGGGCAGTTGGGCCGGGTCCACCAGCTTCAGGAAGGTGCGCTGGGGGTCCAGGCTGGAGAGGACGTAGCGGGCGTAAATCTCGTCGCCATTGGCGAGCGCCACGCCGGCCGCCCGCCCGTTCTTGACGATCACCTGGGCTACCGGGGCCTCGGTGCGGATCTCGACGCCCAGGGCGCGCGCGGCGGAGGCGATGGCCTGGCTGATGCCGCCCGTGCCGCCCTTGGCGAAGCCCCAGGCCCGGAAGGCGCCGTCGATCTCGCCCATGTAGTGATGGAGCAGGACGTAGGCCGTGCCCGGCGACCGCGGCCCCAGGAAGGTGCCGATAATGCCGCTGGCGCTCTTGGTGCCCTTGAGCGGCGCGCACTCAAACCACTCGTCCAACAGGTCGGCCGCGCTCATGGTCATCAGCTTGGCCAGGTTGTAGAAATCGGCTTGGGTCAGGCCGGCGGCGTGGCCGCCCAGCTTGAGCAGGCCGAACAGGTCGTTGGGGCTGAGCGAAGTCGGGTCGGGCGGGACCATGCTCAGGATCGGCTTGACGGCCATGGCCATCCGGAACATCTGCCGGCCGTAGTCGTCGTAGGCCTCGGCGTCATGCGGCGAGTGGCGGTGGATCTCGCGCCGGGTGGCGTCATGGTCGTCCCAGGCCGCCAGATAATCGCCGTTGGGCAGGGGGGTGAAGGTGCTGGGTAAAGGCAGGATGGTCAAACCGTGGCGCGCCAGCTCCAGGTCGCGGATGATCTCCGGCCGCAGCAGGCTGACCACGTAGGAGAAGACCGTGTACTTGAAGCCGGGGTAGAGCTCCTCGGTGACGGCGGCGCCGCCCAGGACCGGCCGGCGTTCCAGCACCAGCACCTTTTTGCCGGCGCGGGCCAGGTAGGCGGCGGCGACCAGGCCGTTGTGGCCGCCGCCGATGATGAGGGCATCGTAAGGAGTGGGCATGTGAGTCTGGCGCTCCTGTCGGTCGGGAGTACGCAGTGATCAGTTGGGCATGGGTTGCCGCTCACTGGCCACCGGATTACTGCCGCTTTCGCTCTGGATCAAAGAAGGGCAGTTTGACCACGCGCGCCGGCGTGTAGCGGCGGTGGTGCTGGACCGTCACCTCCAGCATCACCAGGCTGTCCGGCTGGGCACGGGCGCTCTCCAGGTGGGCCAGGGCGATGAATTGCTTGAGCAGCGGGGACCAGACCAGGCTGGTGGCGTAGCCCACCTGCTGGCCCAGGGCCGCCACCGGCACGCTGGTGCGCTGAGTGACGGCCGGCAGCTGCGGCGGCAGGCCCTCGGCCGCGTACAGGCGCTCCAGGTTGTCCCACTCCACCGCCAGGCCCACGAATTGCCAGGCCGGCCCGCGCGCCTGTTCGGCCTGCAGCGCCGCCCGGCCCACGAAGCCGCCTTTGTCGAGGGCCACGGCCCAGCCCAGGCCCAGCTCATACGGCGAGGACTTCTGGGCCTCGATCAGGGCGTGGCGCGCCGATTGGTAATCCACCTCCAGCAGCAGCAGGCCGGCCTCCACGCGGGCGATATCCAGGGCCAGGATGCCGGCCGGCGCGAGGCCGTATGGCCGGCCGGCGGCCAGCAGCGCGTCCCACAGCCGCTCGGCGTGCCCGGCCTCCGTCCAGATCTCGTAGCCTAGGTCGCCGGTGTAGCCGGTGCGCGAGACGGCGGCCGGCACGCCCCCCACCGTGGTCTGGATCAGCCGGAAATACTTCAACTGCCGGACCTCGGGCGGCGCGATCTGCGCCAGGATCTCGCGGCTGAACGGCCCCTGCAGGGCCAGGGCCGCGGTCGAGGCGGAGATGTCCGTGATCGTCACCTGCAGGCCGGCCGCGTTCTGGCTCAGCCAGCGCAGATTGGGGTCGGCCGCCGTCAGGCGGTAGGTCTGCTCGTCCAGGCGGGCCAGCGTGCCGTCATCCAGCACCTTGCCGGCCGCGTCGCACCAGGGCGTGTACAGCACCTGGCCCACGGCGCAGCGGCCCACATCACGGGTGACCACGCGGTTGAGCAGCCGGGCGGCGTCCGGGCCCGTGATCAGGTACTTGTAGAGCGGGGAAATGTCGAAGAGCGCGGCCGAGTTGCGCACGGCCCAATACTCGCGCTCGGGGCTGAGCTCGTACGAGCCGGCCGCCAGGCAGCCGGCCCAGCGCCGCCAGGATTGAGTCTGGTTGAGGGGCGCGGTGCGGGTGTGGAACGGGGTGCCTCGCAGCATGGGCCTCCTGGGTGTGCACGCTCGCCGGCGGCGGACCGGCGTCTAGCGGCTGGCGTCGTTGGCCCCCTCCGCCGGCGCGAAGAACACCAGCAGGTCCAGGGCTTCGGTGATGGAGTGGAAGTGGTGCGGGACGCGGGCGGCCACGAAGACCACGCTGCCGGGCGCCACCGGCCGGTCCTCGGTGCCCACGCGGATCTGCGCGCGCCCGTTGATCACCAGATAGACCTCGTCTTCGGTGTGCGGCTGCTGGAGATCCTGGCCGCCGGCCGGCAGGCTGTAAATCCCCACGCTCAAGCTGGAAACGCGCAGGAACTCCAGGTACGGCCGGCCGAGGGCCTGGCGTTCGGTGAGCAGCTGAGCCAGTTCATGGGCCTGCATAAGGATCTCCTTGGTCAGTTGAGGATCGCCGGCGGCCGATAGCCGATCCGGTCGGAGACGCGCCGGGCAGCCGCCTGCACCAGCGGCCCGATCTCGGCCAGGCGCTCAGGCCCCAGCCGCTGGGTGGGGCCGCCCACGCACAGGGCGGCGGCCGGCCGGCCCTCGTGGTTGAGGATCACGGCCGCCGCCGCCGCGTAGCCGACCTCCAGTTCGTCGCAGACCGTGGCCCAGCCGCGGGCGCGAATCTCGGCCAGCGCCGCGCGCAGGGCGGCGGGCGCCGTCAGGGTGCGGGCCGTGAACCCGGGCAGGGGCCGGCGCAGGAAGGCCTCGCTCTCGGCCAGGGGCAGGAATGCCAGCAGGGCCTTGCCGGTGGAGGTGGCGTGCGCGGGCCAGCGCGTGCCCAGGGAGGGGGCGCCGGCCACCAGGTGCGGGCTGACCACCTCGTCCACGATCAGGACGTCGCGCTCGGCCAGGACCTCCAGGGTGGCGGTCTCGTGTGTGGCGTGGGCCAGCGCCTCCAGCTCCGGCCGGCTGGCCGGCCGCAGATCATTGGCGCGCAGCGCCCGCCCGCCCAGCACGATGGCCTCCGGCCCGAGCTGATAGGCCTCTTCCCCGGCCGCGCGCATGATCAGGCCCTCTTTTTCCAGGGCGGCCACCAGCCGGTACGCGGTGGCCCGGTTCAGGCGCGTGGCGCGGCTGATCTCGGCCAGGGTCAGGCGCGGCCGGGCGTCGGTGAAGGATTTCAAAACGGAGACGGCGCGGCCCACCGCTTGCGCGCCGGGGTAGGGGGTGGTGCGTTGGCCCATATTGTGATGCTCTGTTTCACTATATGAACAAGAGCATTGTAGCGGCCTGGGCCGGCGCGAGTCAAGCGGCGGGGCGGGGGCTGGGACTATTTTCGGGCGACGGGATCAGGCGCCGGCGGTCAGCGAGGTGGTGTGGTAGGCGATGCGGCCGTCGCGCAGGCCCAGGATGTCTTCGCCGGCCAGCGCCGCGCCGCCCTGGGTGTGCCAGGCGAAGCGCCGGAAGCCGGCGCCGGGCCGGCCGGCCTCTTCCACGGCGAAGGCCGCGCCGGGCGCGCGCCCGTGCAGCAGGTCGGTGTACCAGTCACGCAGGGCGGCCAGGCCCACTCGGGTGCGGGCCGGCGTGATGTGGGCGGCGTCCGGCGCGTAGAGCGCCAGCACGGCCTCCACGTCGCCGGCGGTGAGGGCGGCGGCCCAGCGGGCGAGGATGTCCGGCTGGGGCGCCGCCGCCGTGGGCCAGGCCACGCTGGCCGCGGCCTCCCACAGGTCGGCCTGGCCAGGCTGGTCGGCGAAGTCCCAGCTGTACAGGTTGGCGGCCGGCAGGTTCAGGGCGATGGCCTTCTGCAGGAACTGGCGCACGTCGCCGGCCGTGGCCCGCCATTGGCCGGTGCCGTAGGCCGCGCCGGTGGGGATCACGGGGCGCGGCGTGCCCACCAGCCGCGGATTAGCGTATTCGCCGGCGCAGCGCTCCAACTGCTGGGCCGGGTTGTGCGCGCCCTCCCAGTAGACCTGGGGCATGGCGTAATCGCACTGTTCCAGGAAGACGCTCCACGGCAGCTGCTGGTGATAGGCCGGAAAACGGTAGGACGAGAGCGCGATCTGGGTCTGCGGCAGGCCCTGGCGCAGGGTGTTCATGAACATGCGCGCTGAGACCGCTTTGCCCGGATGCTTGTACTCCTGCTCGGCGTCAATGACGTAGCCGTCCAGGCCCAACTGCTGCACCCGCTGCACGGCCGCCGTCGCTTCGCCCACTGGGTTGTCGCCGTAGACGTAGTGCCAGCCCCAGACCGCCAGGCCGCGCGCCCGCAAGGCGGCGGCGACTGGCGCGGCCAGGTCGCGGCCCAGCCGGTCAAAGCCGAAGGCGTGCGTGCGCTCGGCGATTTTGAGCAGGACGTGCGTGCAGCCCGCCTCGACGGCGCGGGCCGCGATGGCGGCCGGCTCGCCGCCGGCGCAGCGCGGGATCTGCCAGATGAACCAGCCTTTTCCAGTCAGCATCGCGCTAGACGATGCATCTTCCGTGCCAAAACAAAACGGCCGGAGCCTGGCGGCCCCGGCCGTGGCAGCGCCGGTGTGCGCTCAGCGTCCCGGCAGCGTGATCACCTGGCCGGGGTAGATCAGGTCCGGATCGAGCACCTGCGGGTTGGCCGCGATCAGGGCGTTCAGGTCGATGCCGGTCTGGCGCGCGATGTAGGACAGGTTGTCGCAGCGATCCACCAGCCAGACCTCGCCCCGGTCCTCGCCGTAGGCCTCGGGATCGCCGGGCCGGCAGGCGCTGGCCGAGCTGGGCGCGGGCGTCGCGGCGGCCGCGGCGCCGACGGTCAACGTGGTCTTGGCGCCGGCGGCGGCCACCTGGCCGGCGGCATCCAGGGTGTTGACCCCGATCTCCCGCCCGCCGGCGGTCAGGGTGGCGTCGAAGGACCAGCGCCCGTCGGCGCCCACCGTGGCCGTGCCGGCCGGCTGGCCGTCGATCATGACCTGAACGGTGCTGCCGGGCGTGCCGGTGCCGGTCAGCCGGACACGGCCGGCGCGCACAGGCGGCGCGGGCGTGTCCAGGGTGGGCGCGGCTGCGGTCGCCGGCGCGTCGCCCACGCTGAGGGCGGCGGGCTCGCCGGCGGCGGCTACCTGGCCGGCGTCATCCAGGGCGTTAGCCGTGAGTGTGTGTTCGCCGGCGGTCAGGGTGGCGTCAAAGGACCAGCGCCCGTCCGGGCCGACCCGGGCGGTGCCGGCCGGCTGGCCGTCGATCACGATCTGGACGGTGCTGCCGGGCGCGCCGCTGCCTTGCAGGGCCAGGCTGCCGGCGGTGAGCGGGCCGGCCGGGAGGTCCAGCGTGGGCGCCGCCAGCGGCGCGGGCGCCGCGATCTTGAGCGGCGGCGCGGAGGCCGCCACTTGGCCGGCGGCGTCCAGGGCGTCCGCCGCAATCGTGTGCTCGCCGGCCACGGCCTCGGCCGTGAAGGACCAGCGGCCGTCGGCGCCGACTGTGATCGGCTCGGACGCGCGGCCGTCCACGGTCACGCGTATCTGGCTGCCGGGCGTGCCGGTCCCGGTGATGTCCAGGGCGCCGGCCGCCACCTCCACGCCGAACTCGGGCGCCGCGATGGGGGCCGCCACACTGAGGCTGAGCGGGGCACTGCTGGCGGTGATTGCGCCGGCGGCGTCCAGGGCGTTCACCACAATGGCGTGGTCGCCGGGCTCAGCCGGGGCCGTGAAAGACCAGCGGCCGGCGGCGTCGGCGGCGGCGGTGCCGGCCGGCTGGCCGTCGATCACGATCTGGACGGTGCTGCCGGGTGCGGCCGTCCCGCTGAGCTGCAGCTGGCCGTCCGCGGCCTCGGCCTGGACGGTCGGCGTGGCCGGGCCGGGGGTGGGGCTGGCCGGCGGCGGCGCGGTGGTTGGCGTGGCCGTGGGGCCGGCGGCGATTGGCTCTGCCGCGGGGCGCTGGAACAGCAGCCAGAGCAGCAGGAGCAGCAGCAGAATGGCGACGATCAGCTTGAAGAGATCGTAGGTTTGGAAGCGGCGTTCGTTGGCGGCCATGCGGCGCCCTCCAGGTCAGGCCGGCGCGGGTGCGCTCAGCCCGCCTTCTTCTGGGCGGCCAGCGCGCGGGCCTGCTGCCGCCATGCCTCGGGCTCGACGTTCTGCCACTCCTTGGCCTGGGCCAGGGCAATGATCTGCTCGTCGTTCAGCTCGCCCAGGGCTTCAAAGGTGCGGATACCGGCCGCGTACAGCCGGCCCGCGAACACCGGGCCGATGCCCAGGATGATCTCGAGGTCGTCCTGGTCGGCGGGCAGGCTGCGCTTGCGGCGCGGGCGCCGCGCCGCCGGCTCGGCCTCCAGGCCGAAGGCGGCCTCGGCGCCGGCCCGCTCCGAGAACTGCAATTTCAATTCGGCCAGCTCGGCGGCCAGGGTCTCCGATTCCTGGCGGCAGGCCTCCAGTTCGGCCTCCACGCTTTCGACGGCGGCCGGCTGGGCGAAGGCGACGGGCTCGGCTTCGGCGGCGGCTTGCTCGGCGAGCTGGGCGCGCAGGCCGGCGGCTTCCGCCTCGGCGGCCTCGGCCCGCGCGCGATCACGGGCCAGGTCAGCCTGCAGGCTGGCCGCGACGGTGTAGGCCGCGGCCAGCCGGTCCGCTTTCTCGCCGAGCTCGGCTTTCAGGCTGGCCAGGACCGCGGCCGCGCCGGCCTGTTCGACCTGGCCGGCCTGCAGCTGCTTCAATTCGGCCTCGGCCGCAGCGGCGCGGGCCAGCCCAGCGCGGGCCTCGGCCAGCGCGCGTTCGGCCTCGGTCAGGGCGCTGGATTTTTCCAGGAAGCCGGCCTTGGCCTGCGCCAGCTCGGCCTCCAGGCCGTCCAGGCGTGCCTGGTGTGCGGCCGCGGCCTGCTGCATTTCACCCGTCATAGATTTGGCGGCGGCCAGCAGGCCGAGGTGTTCGGTGAGATCGGCGCTCAGGCGGGCGCGCTCGTCGTCGGCCTGGCTCAGCAGGCCGGCGCGCTCCGTCGACCGGGCGCGGGCGGCGGCGGCCTCGGCTTGCAGCTGCGTGGCGGCGCCCTTGGCGGCGGCCAGCAGGCCGAGACGCTCCGTGAGGTCGGCGCTCAGGCGGGCGCGCTCGTCGTCGCCGG
>JAEURL010000441.1 GCA_016789165.1 Anaerolineales bacterium
AAGCGGTCCGGCACGTAGCGGGCCGAGAGGTGGGCGGCCGCCTCCAGGGCCTCGTCCGTGATGGTCAGCGTGTGGTGCTCTTCGTAGGCGGTCTTGACGCCGCGCAGGATGGCGATGGTCTCGTCGATGCTCGGCTCGTCCACGTGCACGGGCTGGAAGCGGCGCTCCAGGGCGGCGTCGCTCTCGATGTGCTTGCGGTACTCGTCCAGGGTGGTGGCGCCGATCACCTGCAGCTCGCCGCGCGCCAGGGCCGGCTTGAGGATGTTGGCGGCGTCCACCGACGAGCCGGCCGCGCCGGCGCCCACCAGCATGTGGACCTCGTCGATGAACAGGATCGCCTCGGCCTGCTTGAGCTCGTCGATGACGCGCTTCAGGCGCTCCTCGAACTGGCCGCGGTACATGGTGCCGGCCACCAGCGAGCCCACGTCCAACTGCAGCACGCGCTTGCCCAGCAGCGGCTCGGGCGTCTCGCCCTGCACGATGCGCTGGGCCAGGCCCTCCACAATGGCGGTCTTGCCCACGCCCGGCTCGCCGATCAGGGCCGGGTTGTTCTTGGTGCGGCGCGCCAGGATCTGGATGACGCGCTCGATCTCCATCTCGCGCCCGATGACCGGGTCGAGCTTGCTCTCCTCGGCCAGGGCGGTCAGGTCGGTGGCCAGCTGATCCACCAGCGGGGTCTTGGCCCGCTCCTTCTTCTTCTGCTCGGCCTGCGGGGCGGCCGCCTGCCGCTGGGGCGCGGTCCCCGGCGGGGTGGTGGGGTTCTCCTGCAGCACGCGCCGCGTCTGGCGCCGGATCTGCTCGGCCGAGATGCCCAGCTTCTTGAGCACGTCCATGGCCACGCCCTCGTTCTGGCGGACCAGGCCGAGCAGCAGGTGCTCGGTGCCGATGTAGTGGTGGCCCATCCGGCGGGCCTCGTCCACGGCCAGCTCCAGCACCCGCTTGGTGCCCGGCGAGAGGTCGATCTTGGCCAGGCCGGCGGTCTTGTTGGCGCCCGTCAGCCGCTCCACCATCTCCTGGACGCGCTTGGTCTCCAGGCCCAGCTCGCGCAGGACCCGGCCGGCCACGCCGCCCTCTTCCTTGATCAGCCCCAGCAGCAGGTGCTCGGTGCCGATGTAGGCGTGCTTCATGCGCTCGGCTTCTTCTTGCGCCAGACTTAACACCCGCCGCGCCCGCTGGGTGAAGCGTTCGAGTTTATTGGTCACGGTGGCTATTCTCCTAAGTCACTAATTCCACCCGGCACCTGGATTCTATCAAAGTTCGCCAAATCAAGGCGACAGCCCGTTTGGGGGAGGCGTTGGCTGCCGGTTAAACAGGGGACGGGCGCGTCGGCGGCGCCCGTCCCGGTTTGGCGTTGGTTGTGGCCGGCGGTTTTAGCGGTCCTGGTCGTCGCCGGTCATGGCCACTTCGTCCAGATCCACCGAGGCGGCCACCTGTTCCCAGTAGTCCTTGTCCGCGTACTCAGCCGAAGCCACGCGCTTCAGGCTCAAGCCGATCCGGCGCTTCTCGGGATCGATCTTCAGGACGCGCAGGGTCACCTGCTGCCCCTCGCTCACGGCGTGCTTGGGGTGGTCGATATGGCCTTCGGCCAGCTCCGAGACGTGGATCAGGCCTTCGATGTCGTCCTCGCCCTCGATCCGGGCGAAGGCCCCGAACTTGGTCAGCTTGGTGATGGTGCCCTGCACCAGCTGGCCGATCTGGTACTTGCGCTGCAGCACCGTCCACGGGTCCGCCTCGCGGCGCTTCAGGCTCAGGCCGATGCGCTTGCGCTCGCGGTCCACGTGCAGGACCTCCACCTCGACCTCTTGGCCAACCTTGAGGACTTCGTTGGGGTGGTTGACGCGCTTCCAGGAGATTTCGGAGAGGTGCACCAGGCCGTCCGCCCCGCCGATGTCGACGAAGGCGCCGAACTCAGCCAGGCTGATCACGTGGCCCTTGCGCACGTCGCCGGGCTTGATCTCGGCCAGCAGCCGTTCCTTCTGGGCCTCGCGCGTCTCCTTGCTGGCGGCGCGCTCCGAGAGGATCAGCCGGTTGCGGTTGCGGTCCACCTCGATCACCTTGACCTGGGTGGCCTCGCCGACCATCTTGCCCCACTTCTGCTCGGGGGCCTCCACGCCCTCGGCGCGGCGCCGGCGGGCGGCGCTCACCTGCGAGGCCGGGATGAAGCCGCGCACGTTGCCGACCTTGACGATCAGACCGCCCTTGTTGAAGCCCGCGATCTGGCCGGTGTAGACCTCCTGGGTCTCCATCAGCTTTTCGGCCGTCTGCCAGTCCTTTTCCTCGCGCGCTTTGGTGTACGAGAGGACAATGTTGCCGCTGCGGTCCTCAGGATCCACCACGTAGACGGAGATATTCTGGTCGACCGCAAAACTGCGGCGGGTGGGCTCGTCGATGCTTTCGAGCTCACGCCCGGAGATCACGCCTTCCGATTTGGCGCCCACGTCCACCAGGATTTCGTTCGACGTGATGCGCGCCACGCGGCCTTCTCGGATCTCGCCGCGCTGGGGCATATTCAGGCCGCTCTCGGAATCAAGCAGAGAGCGCATCGGGTGATCGGCGGAGGGATCCCCCATATTCAGGTCTTTGGACGTCATGCAGTTGCCTACTCCAATGAAGATTGGCGGGGATTATAAGGCTGAATCAGCGGAATCGCAACCGGGCAAAAATGGCGAGGCCCGGATGGTATAATGCGGCAAGCGTGTAACATTTCACAGGTTTCAATATTTCAGCCAGCGCGGCGCCCGCCCGGGCGGGCGGCCGCCTATTCACTAACAGCCGCGTCACTATGCCGTCTATCTTCCCCTTCACCGCGATCGTCGGCCAGGAGCGCATGAAGCGCGCCTTGGTGTTGAATGCCATTGACCCGCGCATCGGCGGCGTGCTGATCCGCGGCGAGCGCGGCACGGCGAAATCCACGGCCGCCCGCGCCCTTTCGGCCTTGCTGCCCGAGATCGAGGTCTTTGCCGAATCGCCGTTCAACGACGACCCGCAATCGCCCAGCACCTGGTCCGACTGGGCCAAGGACCGCCGGGCGGCCGGCGGGGAGCTGAAGGTCATCCGCCACCGCATCCCGTTCGTCGATCTGCCCGTCAGCGCCACCGAGGACCGGGTGGTGGGCACGCTCGATATCGAAGCCGCCATCAAGAAGGGCGAGAAGCATTTTGAGCCGGGCGTGCTGGCGGCCGCCAACCGCGGCCTGCTGTACATCGACGAGGTCAACCTGCTGGACGACCACGTGGTGGACCTGCTCCTGGACTCAGCCGCCATGGGCGTGAACGTGGTGGAGCGCGAAGGCATCTCCTTCTCGCACCCGGCGCGCTTCATCCTGGTGGGCACCATGAACCCCGAGGAGGGCGAGCTGCGCCCGCAGCTGCTGGACCGCTTCGCGCTCTCGGTGGAGATCCACGGCCTGAGCGCGCCGGCCGAGCGCATGGCCGTCATGGAGCGCAACCTGGAGAACGACGCCGGCCCGGAAGCCTTTTACGCCAAGTGGCTGCCCAAGGAGCACGAGCTGAGCGACGAAATCGCCCAAGCCCGCAGCCTGGTGGAGCACGTCACCTACACGCGCCAGGACCTGTTCACCATCGCGGCCCTGACCTCTTCCCTGCGGGTGGACGGCCACCGCGCCGATCTGGTGATCCTCAAGGCCGCCCGCGCCCACGCCGCCCTGCAGCGCCGCACCCGGATCACCGAGACGGACATCGCCGTGGCCGCCGAGCTGGCCCTGCCGCACCGCGTGAAGCGCGGACCCTTCCAGCAGGCCGAGGTCAACCTGGCCAACCTGGAAGACCGCATCGAGCAGCTGAGCGGCGAGTGGGACGGCGAGGGCGAGACCCAGCCGCGCACCGGCGAAGAGCAGGCCGCGGAAAAAAAAAGCAAAGCGTAAGCCAGGAGGGCTCTGAGCAGGCCGCGCCCGAGCAGCCGCCCAGCGAGCCGCAGCTCCAGCCCCAGACCTCGCCCTTTGACCGCGACAGCCGCTGGTGGGAAGGCGGCCAGAAGGTCAAGCCCGGCCAGGAATTCCAGACCCGCAAGCTGGATACCCCCCTCGACAAGCTGACCCGCAAACAGGGCGGCCGGCGTTCGCGCACGCGCACCGACCGCAAGCGCGGCCGCTACATCCAGGCCCGCCCCGCCCACGGCAACACCTCCGACATAGCCTTCGACGCCACCCTGCGCGCCGCCGCCCCCCTGCAGCTGGCCCGCAGCGAGGAGCGCGAGGAGCGCCAGGTGGCCTTCTCCATTGAAATGGAGGACCTGCAAAAGAAGGTGCGCGTCAAGCGGGCCGCCAACCTGATCCTGTTCGTGGTGGACGCCTCCTGGTCCATGGCCGTGGCCGAGCGCATGCAGGCCACCAAGGGCGCCATCATGTCCCTGCTCACCGACGCCTACCAGCGCCGCGACCGGGTGGGCCTGATCGTGTTCCAGAAGAACAAAGCCACCATGGTCCTGCCGCCCACCAACTCGGTCCAGCTGGCCCAGCGCGCCCTGGCCGATATCCCGGTGGGCGGCAAGACGCCGCTCTCGGCCGGCCTGACGCTGGCCTTCGAAACCCTGATGCAGGAGAAGCGCAGCCACCCGGATGTGATGCCGCTGATGATCCTGCTCACCGACGGCGCCGGCAACGTCTCACTCACCAGCCTGCCGCCGGCCGAAGAGGGCTACCGCATCGCCGACCAGTTCAAGGACCAGCACCTGCGCTGCGTGGTCATCAACATGGAGCACGCCGCCTTTGACCAGGGCCTGGCCCGCAAGCTGGCCGAGCACCTGGGCTGCGAGTGCTATACCCTCCATGATTTGAAGGCCGAGAGCCTGTACTACGCCGTCAAAGACGAACTAAACGCCTGAGCCGCTTCCGCCCTCAGCCGCGCGGCCCAGCCGGGCCGGCAGGAGGTCTCGTATGCCCCGCATCCGCATCATCACGGACACCACCGCCAGCCTGCCAGCCGGCTTTGCCGCCGCCCACCAGGTGGAGGTGGTGCCGCAGGTGATCATCTTCGGCGCGCAGAGCCTGAAGGAGGACCTGGAGATCACGCCGGCGGAGTTCGTGCGCCGGCTGACGACGGCGCCGGATCTGCCCAAGACGGCCGCGCCCGAGCCAGGCTGGTTTGTGGAGGCCTACCGCCGGCAGTTGGCCGAGGCCGAGACGATCCTGTCCCTGCATCCGTCCAGCGAGGTGAGCGGCACGGTCCGCTCGGCGCTCACCGCCCGTGACAGCGGCTTCCCCGCCGCCGATATCCGCATCATCGATACCCGCACCCTGGGCGGCAACCTGGGCGCGCTGGTGCAGCAGGCCGTGGCGTGGGCGGCGGCCGGCCTGGAGGCCGACGAGATCGTGAGCCGGCTGCGGGCCCTGATCCCGCGCGCCCGCACGTATTTCCTGGTCCCCACGCTGGAATACCTGCGGCGCGGCGGCCGGATCGGCGGGGCCCAGGCGCTGCTGGGGGGCGTCCTGCAGATCAAGCCGATCCTGGAACTGCGCGACGGCCGGGTGGAGGCCCTCGAGCGGGTGCGCAGCCATCACCGCGCCCTGCAGCGCTTGAAGGAACTCAGCCTGGAACGCTGTCCGCGCTCGCCCGAGGCCCGGCTGAGCGTGATGCACGCCGCCGACGAGGCCGAGGCCGCCCGCCTGGCGGCCGACCTGGGCCGGACGCTGGGCCTGGCCGAGCTCCCGCTGTACACGCTCGGCGCCGCCATCACCACCCACGCCGGCCCCGGCTCCCTGGCCGTGGGTTTTTTCGAATAGCGCCCGCCGCGCCGCCCGGAGGCCTTGCCCATGCTGACGGTTGAACTCATCGATACCGCCAACCGCGCCCAGGTGCGCCGCTTT
>JAEURL010000452.1 GCA_016789165.1 Anaerolineales bacterium
GGCCGACACCCTGGCCAGCGTCTCCAACTTCGACATCGGCCAGGACCGCGAGATCGCGGTCACCGTGCAGGCCGACCCGGACGGCGCGCTGGCCTGGGCGCTGCGTGATTTCCCCAAGGCGCAGTTCGTGGCTGAGTTGGACGCCTTTATCACCAGCCCGGTCGTCATCGCCCCGGAAAATCAGCAGAACCCGGCCCTCGGCTCGGCCTACGTGGGCCAGGTCTTCCCGGCCGCGCGGCTCTGGCGGCCCGAGAACCTGTTCTGGAACGAGCAATTGGCCTGGCTGGTCGCGCGCCGCGGGCCAGTGGAGACCGAGCGCGTGATCCTGTGGGTGCGCCAGGACGTCCAGCAGCTGAATTCTTCCCAGACGCCCTGACCGGCCGCCGGCCCTGGTCCTTCGTCTTTTGTCATTGGTCATACCTGCCAGCATGCCTCCTCTTCCCGCCATCATCGCCATCGACGGCCCGGTGGCCTCCGGCAAGTCCTCCGTCGGCAAACGCCTGGCGGACCGCCTGGGCTATCTGTTCTTTGACACCGGCCTGCTCTACCGCGCCATCACCTACCTGGCCCTGCGCGACCGCATCCCGCTGGACGACCCCGCCGCGCTGGAGCTCTACGCCCTGCGCGCCCACGTGGACGTCCAGCCGCCCACGGTCCAGGACGGCCGCGATTGCACGGTGCTGGCCGAAGGCGACGAGGACATCACCTGGGAGCTGCGCAGCAAGACGGTGGAGGACAGCGTCTCGGTGGTGGCGGCGGTGCCGGGCGTACGGCGGGTGCTCACCAGCCAGATGCGCCGCATCGGCCTGCGCGGGCGGGTGGTGATGGTGGGCCGCGACGTGGGGACCGTCATCCTGCCGGAGGCCGGCCTCAAGTTCTTCATCACCGCCTCGGTGGAGGCGCGCGCCCGGCGGCGTTTTGCCGAGGCCCAGGCGGGCGGCCGCCCCCGGACCTACGCCGATATCCTGGCCAACCTGCGCGAGCGTGACCGGATCGACTCCTCGCGCCAGGCCGCGCCGCTGCGGCCGGCCGACGATGCCCTGCAGTTGGACACCACCGACCTGGACCTGGACGGGGTGGTGGCCGCCCTGACCGCCGCCCTGGCGGCGCGCGCGGACCCATGACCCCGCCCGCCGGGTTCTGGCCGGCCCTCGACGCCCTGACCGCGGCCTGCCCGCTGGTGGTGGATCGGCCGCGCGGCTCCGCCCACCCGCGCTACCCGGAGATCCGCTATCCGCTGGACTACGGCTACCTGGCCGGCACCCGCGGTGGGGACGGGGACGGCCTGGACGTCTGGCGCGGCAGCCGGCCTGAACAGCAGGTGACCGCGATTGTGTGCACGCTAGACCTGAACCAGCGCGACGCGGAGATCAAGGTGCTCGTCGGCTGCACGCCGGCCGAGGTCCAGACCATCCTGGCCTTCCACAACTCCGGCGCGCAGTCCGGCTGGCTGATCGAACGGCCCGCCGATGTCTGACCCGTCTCCCGCCCTTGCCACCCGCGGGTATGACCATGCCCGCCTGGAGCCCACCCGGCGCCGCCTGCGCTGGCTGATCACCAATATCGGCTGGCGCTTTCTGGCGCGCATCGACTACGGCCGGATCACGGGCCTGGAGCACCTGCCGGCGCGCGGGCCGGCCATCCTGATGATCAACCACATCGCCTTTCTGGACCCGATCGTGGTGCTGGGCAACCTGCCGCGCAACATCGTGCCGATGGCCAAGGTGGAGGTCCATCGCTACCCGATCTGGGGCTACTTCACGCGGCAGTGGGACGTGATCGACGTGCACCGCGACGAACTGGACCGGCGCGCGCTGGAGAAATCCCTGGCGGTGCTGGCGGCCGGCGAGGTGATCCTGATCGCGCCGGAGGCCACCCGCCACCCGGCGCTGGCCGAGGCCAAGCCCGGCGTCGCCTACATCGGCTATCGCAGCGGCGCGCCCATCATCCCGGTGGCCGTCGCCAACACCACCGGTTATCCCACCCTGGTGGGCCCCTGGAACGGGCACCAGCCCGGCGCGTACTTCCGGCTGGGCCGGCCCTTCCGCTTCAAGCCCTGGGCCGGCCGCCTGCCGCGTGAACGCCTGCGCCAGATGGCCGACGAGGCCATGTACGTGCTGGCGGCCATGCTGCCCGAGCACCAGCGCGGCCACTATGCCGATCTGGCGCGGGCCACTACGGACACCCTCGACCTCCTATGACCGCCGATCTCCCGTTTCACGAGACCGAGCCGAAGGTCTACGCCGGCGTGGTGCGGGCCGTGGAGCCGGAGTCGCTGGCGGCCGAACTGGGCCTGCGGGCCGGCGACGAAGTGCTGGCCGTCAACGGGCACCCGGTGGAGGACGTCATCGACGTCCAGTTCTACGCCGCCGAGGACGAAGTGGCGATTGCGTTTCAGCGGGCCGGCCGCCCCGCGTCCGCCGCCGGCCGGCGTTCGTCCGGCCAGCCGCTCGGCCTGGAGTTCACCCACCCGACCTTCGATATCGACATCCGGCGCTGCAACAACCTGTGCCCGTTCTGTTTCGTCCTGCAGACCGCGCCGCGCATGCGCCGCACGCTCTACATCAAGGACGACGATTACCGCTACTCGTTTCTGTACGGGCACTTCGTCACCCTCACCAACCTGAGCGAGCGCGATTGGCGGCGCATCGACGAGCAGCGCCTGTCGCCGCTCTACATCTCCGTCCACTCCACGGATCTGGCGAACCGCCGCGCCTGCCTCGCCAACCAGGCCGCGCCCGACATCCTGGCCCAGCTGCGCTGGCTGGCCGAGCGCGGGATTGCGATGCACACCCAGCTGGTGGTGACGCCCGGCCTGAACGACGGCCCCTATCTGGAAAAATCCGTGCGCGATTTGATGGGGCTGTACCCGGCCGTGCAGACGGTGAGCGTGGTGCCGGTGGGGCTGACCAAGCACCACAAGTACGGACGCCGGCCGCACACGGTGGCGGAGGCGCGGGCCGTGCTGGCGGCCGTGGCCGGCTGGCAGGCCGAGTGCCTGGAGCGCCTGGGCGCGCGCTTCGTCTACCCCACCGATGAATGGTTCCTGCAGACCGAGACCCGCCTCCCGCCGAAGAAGTATTACGCCGGCCTGGCTTTGCAGGAGAACGGCCTGGGCCAGGTGCGGGATTTCCTGGAGGAGTGGCGGCGCTCCAAGCGCGAACTCAAGGTGCTGGGCCTCCAGCGCGGATCCCCGGCCCGTAAGCTCGCCGGCCGGGCCGCCACCCTGGCCACCGCCACCCTCTTCGCGCCGACGCTGGCCAAGGCCGCGCGCGAGTTTGATGAGCTGGCCGGCACACGCTTGAACGTCGTCCCGGTGCTCAACGAGCGGCTGGGGTCCACTATCACCGTGGCCGGCCTGCTGATGGGCCAGGACCTCATCGCGCAGCTGGCCGGCCGGGACCTGGGCGATTTCGTGGTCTTGCCGCGCGTCATGTTCGATCACCCGGATGGCATCAGCCTGGACGACGTGCCGCCGCTGGCCATCGCCCGGGCGCTGGGCCGGCCGGTCTTCCTGGCCGACGCGCTGGGCGACGTGCTGGACGCCTTCACCGGCCGCAACGCCCTGGCCTTCGACCCCGCCCGGCCGGAGGCCGCCCCGCAGCCGCTCAAGGCCGGCGGCTGGGCGGTGGAGAAATACCTCTAGCCCCGGGCCGCTGAGCGGGCCGGCCACTCCGCATGCAGGCCTACCTCGCCCTCCTGCAAACGCGCCCGCAGTTCCGCCGGCTGTGGCTGGCCGAGCTGATCAGCCTGCTGGGGGATTGGTTCAACACCATCGCGGCCGTGATGCTGGTCAACCGCCATTCCGGCTCGGCGCTGGCGGTGGGCGGGCTGTTCCTGGCGCGCTCGCTGCCGCCCTTCCTGGCCGGGCCGCTGGCCGGCGTGGTGGCGGACCGTTTCGACCGCCGCCAGGTGATGATCGTCGCGGACCTGCTGCGGGCCGGGATCGTGCTGGCTTTCCTGCTGGTGGACCGGCCCGAGCGCCTGTGGCTGATCTACGCGCTCTCCGCCGCGCAGTTCGTGGTCTCGGCCTTCTTTGAGCCGGCGCGGGCGGCGTTCGTGCCGGCGCTGGTGGCCGAGACGGAGCTGCTGCGGGCCAACACCCTGTCCAGCGTCACCTGGTCGGCGATGCTGGCCCTGGGGGCGGCGCTGGGCGGCCTGACGACGGCGGCCGTGGGGGCCTCGGCGGCCCTGCTGATCGACGCCGGCACCTTCCTGGTCTCGGCCGCGCTGCTGGGCGGCATCCGCACCATGGCCCGCGCCGGCGCCGCCCATCCGCTGGGCGGCTGGGCCGATTTCGTGGCCGGCCTGCGCTACACCCACAGCCAGGCCGGCCTGCGCTGGGTGGCGCTGGTGAAGGGGCTGGGCCAGATCGGCAGCGTGGACGTGATGGCCGCCATCTTCGCGGCGCGCGTCTTTCCGGTGGGGCAGGA
>JAEURL010000482.1 GCA_016789165.1 Anaerolineales bacterium
CTTCGCGGCCACGGGCGCGCGTCTGCGCCGGCTGCCCATGACGCCGGAGCGGATGCTGGCCGCCCTAGGTTAACGAACGGTAAAGACTCAGTTGGGCACGGCCTCCCTACCCTACCCAATGCCTACCGTCATCCCGGGGGGAGTCACCCTATATTGTGGTTGTGAAGTCTCCCCCCGGCCAGTGAGCAGTTAGCACCCTCCCCAGCTAAACTCACTGGCCAATCCCTTTAAAACGGACCTCCCGCCCCAAATCGGCGGGAGGTTTCGTTTTCCAGCGCGGCCTCACTTCAATGGCTCTTTAGCCGGCAGCCCGGGCCGGCGCGGGAACTGCGGCGGTGTGGCGGCCACTTTCTTCAGCACCACCAGGTAGCGCGGCTCGGCGATGCCCGGCAATTCCACCTCGCTGATGCGGTCCAGTTCGCCGCCCAGTTTCTGGATGGCCGGCGTGCCCGCATAGGTCTCGGCCGGCGCATCCTTGCCCTTTTGCGCCGCCATATAGCCGCCGCGTTTCAGCAGTGGCAGCAGATATTCGGCCAGCACCGGCATCTCGGCCACGGCGCGCGCCACCGCCCAGTCATAGCGCTCGCGGTGCTGACGGTCTCGCCCGATCTCCTCCGCCCGCGCGTGCACAATTGTGACCCCGCTCAGCTTCAAGGTATCCACGATGTGCCGGCAGAACTTGGCCTTCTTGCCGGTGGCTTCCACCAGCGTGAGCTGCAGGGCCGGCCAGACCAGTTTAAGCGGCAGCCCGGGGAAGCCGGCGCCGGTGCCGACGTCGATCATGTTCAGGCGCGGGCCGGCCGCCGGCAGCACGCGCAACAATGTGAGCGAATCCAGAAAATGCTTCACCTGGATCGCCTGCGGGTCCGTGATGGCCGTCAGGTTGAACTGCTCGTTCCAGGCCCGCAATTCGTCGGCGTAGGTTTGGAAGGCGGCCACCTGGGCCGGCGTCAATTCCAGGTTGAGCAGCGCGCGCGCGCCAGAAAGCAAGGCATCCACGGGGCTGGATTATACTGTTTCACATGACGGTCTTGCGCCTGCCGGCCGAGGCCGGCTCCTACGTGCTGGTGCTGCGGCTGGCCCGGCCGCGGCGCGTGCGCCTCGGCGGGTTGGGCTGGCACCGGCTGCCGGCCGGCTGGTATCTGTACGTGGGCAGCGCCCGCGGCCCCGGCGGCCTGGCGGCGCGCGTGGGCCGGCACCTCCGCCGGCCAGCCGCCCAACACTGGCACATCGACTATCTGCGCCGCGCGGCCGGCGTGACCGCCGTCTGGTGGCGGGTCGCCCCGGACCGCCTGGAGTGCGCCTGGGCGGACGCCATCGCCGGCTGGCCGGGGGCCGCGCCGGCGGTGCCGGGCTTTGGCGCCTCCGACTGCCGCTGCCTGACCCACCTGTGGCGCGTGCCGGGGCCGCCCGCGCGCCCAGCCTGGGCCGCGGCGGCGGGAACCGTCGCCGGAGGTTGAGCGTCTGGAGCTCGGTGTCTTATGCTGCGCCGCTGGCGACTCTTCCTGCTCCTTATCCTCGGCGCGTTGGCGCTGGCCGCCTGGGCCGGCTGGCAGTGGCTGGCCGTGGACCTGCCCGCGCTCGACGCGCTGACCGCCAACCGGACCGTGCCCTCCACCAAGCTGCTGGCCCGCGACGGCCGGCTGCTTTTTGAGATCTCCGACCCGGCCGGCCGGCGGCACACCACCCTGCCCCTAGCCGCGATCCCGCTCCCCCTCCAGCAGGCCACCATCGCCACCGAGGATGCCAGTTTCTACACCAACCCCGGCGTGGACGCGGTGGGCATCCTGCGCGCCCTGTGGATCAACCTGACCGGGGGCGAAGTGCTGGCCGGCGGCAGCACCATCACCCAGCAGGTGGCGCGCAACATGCTGCTCGACCCGCAGGAACGCGCCGAACGCACGCTGACCCGCAAGCTGCGCGAATCGATCCTGGCCTGGCGGCTGGCGCAGGCCTACAGCAAGGACGAGATCCTGGAGCTGTACCTCAACCAGACCTACTACGGCCACCTGGCCTACGGCGTGGAGGCCGCGGCGCAGACCTTCTTCGGCAAGCCGGCGCGCGATCTTGACCTGGCGGAAGCCGCCCTGATCGCGGGCCTGCCGCAGGCGCCGTCGATTTACGATCCGCTGCTGGATCCAGCCGCGGCGCGCGGGCGCCAGGCCGTGGTGCTGGACCTGATGGTCAAACAGGGCTATCTCACGCCGGAGGCCGCGCAATTAGCACGCGACGAACCCCTGCAGTTCGCGTCCAACCCTTTCGCCATCGAAGCCCCGCACTTCGTCTTTTATCTCTGGAACTGGCTGGAACGGCGCTATGGCCCGGAGGTGCTGCAGGCCGGCCTGGTGGTGACGACCACGCTGGACCTCGACCTGACCCGCGCGGCCGAGGCCATCATCCGCCGCCGGCTGGCCCAGATCGCGGCCGATGACTCCGGGCCAGCGCACAACGCCACCGACGCCAGCCTGGTGGCCCTGGACCCGCGCACCGGCCAGGTGTTGGCCCTGGTCGGCTCACCCGATTACTTTGACGCCGCCATCTCGGGGGCCGTCAACATGGCCGTCGTCCCGCGCCAGCCCGGCAGCGCCATCAAGCCGCTCACCTACGCGGCGGCCTTCTCGCCGGAGCTGTGCGCGACCATCACCCCCGCCGCCGGAGGAAGAGGCGCGGCCTGTCCCTGGACGCCGGCCACC
>JAEURL010000501.1 GCA_016789165.1 Anaerolineales bacterium
TCCGTGTCGTCGGTGCCCACGGCCGCCTCGGACAGGAAGCCCGACAGCGAACCGTATTGCTGCCGGATCTCGGCCCGGAGGCGGCCTTCGACGGGTGCGCCCATCGCGTCACCCACGGCCACACCGAGCAGGGCGCCGCGCGCCCGCCGTTGCCACTCGTCTCGTTGGTTCATTGGCACTTCCCTGTGCTCCATTCCACCGCGCCCGTCATGCCGCCAGCGGCCTCGCCGCCCAGCGTCAGCACACCGCCCTCCCAGGGCACGGCCGCGAGCCAGGCCCGCGGCTCCCGCAGGGGCCGGACCAGGCAGGCCGCGCCGGTGGCCAGCGCCACGCGCTCGATCCGTGCTTGATAGCCCTCAAGATTGTAGCCACCGGCCAACACCACGGAGTCGCCCAGCACCACTCCAGCCGCCCAGGTGCGCGGCGTGATGGGCCAATCCAGACGCTCCCACGCGGAGGCGCCGCGCGTGTAGCGCTCGACGACGTTCAAGAAACCGCCTTCAGCGCTGTAGCCGCCCAGGGCGAATAACTGGCCCCCGGAGGCCACCAATACCAGCCCGCGCCGGGGAACGGCCAGGTTGGGCAGACGGCGCCACGCCCGGGTGGCCGGGTCGAAGACGTCGACCCGGGTGCTGTACCCCTCCAGGTCGCCATCGCTGGCGCCGTCGAAGCCGCCGGCGATCACGATTTCGTTGTCCCAAGCGGCCGCGCCGGGCTCGCGCCGCGGCTGGGGGAGGTGGCCCGCCACCTGCCATCCGGCGCCCGGCGCCCACCGCTCCATCTCCGGCACCAGCCCGCGCGTCTGGCTCCACCCGGCCACGGCCCAGAGCTGCCCGCTCACGGCGACGAGCGCGTGCTGGCTGCGGGCGACCTGGAGCGCGGCCCCGGCCCGCCAGCGCCCGGACGACGCCTCCCACACTTCAACGGTGTCCAGCTGGGTCGCCGTGCCGGACCAGCCGCCGGCGACAAACAACTGGCCGGCGAGCACAGCCGCGCCCAACGCCCGGCGCGGCGCGATCGGCTGCCCGGCCGGGGCCGGCCAACCGGAGGCGCCGCCGCGCCAGAGGGCGAGGGCCAGGAGCGCGGCCGCCAGCAGGCTGAGCGCCCAGCGGCGCCGGATCATCCTCAGCCTTTGATGCCCACGTTGGCGATGCCGCCGATGAGCCGGTCCTGGGCCAGGAAGTACAGCACCGCCGGGGGGATCACGCCGAGGAGCGACCCCGCCATGATCAGGTTCCATTGGATGTTGTAGCGGCCCTTGAGCATGTTCAAGCCCAATTGGATGGTGTAATCCTGGTAGTTGCTGATGTAGATCAGCGGGTCCAGGAAGCTGTTCCAGTTCCACAGGAAGGTCAGCACCGCGATGACGGTCATGGGCGGGATGCACAGCGGCAGGATGATCTGGGTGAAGATCTGCCAGGTGGAAGCGCCGTCGATGCGCGCGGCCTCGTCCAGGTCGCGCGGGATGGTCATGATGTATTGCCGCATCAGGAAGATGAAGAAGGCGTTGCCGAAGAAAGCCGGCACGATCAGCGGCAGATAAGAACCCACCCAGCCGAGCGCCTGGAACAGCACGAAGCGCGGCAGGAGCGTGATCTGGTTGGGGATCATCAGCGTCGAGAGGAGCAGCATGAAGAGGATGTTCTTGCCCGGGAAGCGCATCCGGGCGAAGGCGAAGGCGACGATGGTGCACGACAACAGGTTGCCGACGATGTTGAGGCTGGCGATCAGCAGCGAGTTGGCGGCGAAGCGCAGCATCGGCAGGTTGGTCAGCACGTCGGCGAAGTTCTGCCAGCGGATGGGGTTGGGCCAGTACACGGGCGGCCAGGCGAAGACCTGGGTGCGCACCTTGAGGGCGGTGATCACCATCCAGCCCAGCGGGATGCCGACGACGACGAAGGCCAGCCCGGTCAGGATCAGGAAGACGACCACGCTGTTGAAGCGCCGGGTCCAGCGGCGCGAGCGCAGGTGCTCCGGCCAGGTGGGCTGGCGGACGGTCGGCGAGGTAGCCATCAGTTCTTGCCCTCCGCTTCGTAGAACACCCAGGCCGCCGAGCTGCGAAAGACCAGCAGCGTGAAAAACATGATGATGACGGCCATGATCCAGGCCTGGGCCGAGGCGTAGCCCATATCGAAGTCCTCGAACGCCGTGCGGAACATGTACAGCATGTAGAAGAGCGTGCTGCGGGCCGGGCCGCCGCCGGTGATGACGTAGACGGCGGTAAAAACTTGGAAGGCGTCGATCAGCTCCATGACCAGCTGGAAGAAGATCGTGGGCGAGAGCATCGGCAGCGTGACGTGGATTAGTTTCGCCCAGACGCCGGCGCCGTCGATCTCGGCCGCTTCATACAGGTGCGGCGGGATGTTCTGCAGCCCCGCCAGGTAGATGATGGCGCTGCCCCCCACGCGCCACAGCGTCATCAGCACCACGCTGGGCAGCGCCCACTCGATACTCCAGAACCAGTTGGGGCCTTGGATCCCGATATAGCTCAGCAGGGTGTTGACCACCCCGTACTCGGGGTTGAGCAGCCACATCCACATCA
>JAEURL010000424.1 GCA_016789165.1 Anaerolineales bacterium
GGCGCTTCAATTACGATTGGGGCCGGCGGGTGCTGGGCCGCGGAGCCGTGGTGCTGCTGATCAGCGACGGCTGGGATCGCGGCGACCCGGCGGTGCTGAGCCACGAGATGGCGCGCCTGAGACGCAGCTGCCACCGTCTGATCTGGCTCAATCCGCTGCTGGGTATGCCCGATTACGAGCCGCTGACGCGCGGGATGCAGGCGGCGCTGCCGCATGTGCATGATTTCCTGCCGGTCCACAACCTGGCCAGTTTGGAAGACCTGGCGGCGCGGCTGCAGGCCCTGCCGGAACGCTGAGGCGGCCGGCCCCGTCAGGCTGGGCGTCGGCGCGGGAATTCAGGAGGCCTGATCGATGCGCGATATATTGCTCGATATCGACCGCTGGCTGGCGGAGGGCGAAAAGGTGGCGCTGGCGACCGTGGCCCAGACCTGGGGCTCCTCGCCGCGTCCCGCCGGCGCCAAGATGGCCGTCACCGCCACGGGCCGGATGACGGGCTCGGTCAGCGGCGGGTGTGTGGAAGGGGCGGTGGTGGAGGAGAGCCTGGCGGCGCTCAAATCCGGCCGGCCGCGCCTGGTCCACTTTGGCGTGGCGGACGAAACGGCCTGGGAAGTAGGCCTGGCCTGCGGCGGCAGCATCGACGTCTTCGTCCAGCCGCTGGAGCGGGAGCTGTACGCCCATCTGCGCGCACTCCTGGCGGCGGAGCGCGTTTTCGCGGCCGCCACCCTGGTGACCGGGCCGGCCGCGCAGCTTGGCCGGGTGCGGGTGGTGGCTGAAGACGGCGGCGTCTTTGGGGACCTGGACCCGGTGCTGGCCGACGCGCCGGCCCGCGCGGCCCTGGCCGCCGGCCAGACCACGCGCCAGCCGGTGCCGGGCGGGGAGCTGTTTATCGAGGTCGCCTGGCCGGCGCCGACCCTGGTGGTGGTTGGCGGCGTGCACACCAGCATCGCCCTGACCGCCCTGGCCAAAACCCTGGGCTACCGCACCATCGTCGTCGATCCGCGCAAGGCCTTTGGCAGCGCCGAGCGCTTCCCGCACGTGGACCGCTTGATCCAGAAGTGGCCGGACGAGGCCCTGGCCGAGATCGGCCTAAGCCGCGCCACCGCCGTGGCCCTGCTCACGCACGATCCCAAGTTGGACGACCCCGGCCTCAAGCAGGCCTTGCCGAGCCAGGCCTTCTACGTCGGCGCGCTGGGCAGCGCCAGCACCCAGGCCAAGCGCCGGGCGCGCCTGCTGGCCGACGGCCTGACGGAAGCCCAGTTGGACCGCCTGCGCGGGCCGATCGGCCTGGATCTGGGCGGCCGCACGCCGGAAGAGGTGGCGCTGGCCATCCTGGCCGAAGTGGTAGCGGCCCGCAACGGCAAACTCGGGCCAGCCGGCGCGCGGTCGCCGGGCGTTTCAACTCGCTGACGGTCGGGCACGGTTTGCGGAGGCCCGCAACGGCAGGCTCGGGCCGGCCGGCGCGCGGTCACCGGGCGCTTCAACTCGCTGACGGCCGGCCGCCAACGGGCCTCGCGACCGACCGCGGTCGATTGCCGGATGCCCTGAATGGGCGTACTATGCAAGCAGTCGCAACACCCAGGAGGTGAGCCATGTCCTCCGAAGCCATGCAGCGCGCCCTGGCCGTCAAGCGCCGGCACGAGCAGGAGCTGATGCGCAAAGCCAACGTGGTGGCCGTGGGGGTCGGCCTGCGCAGCCGGGCCGGGACACTAACCGGCGAGATCTGTATCGTGGTCTCGGTCCGGCGCAAGGTGCCGGCGGCGGACCTCAGCCCAGCCGACCGGATCCCGGCCGTCCTGGACGGCGTGCCCGTGGACGTACAGGCCACGGGCGAGATCACGGCCCTCTAGCCCAAGGAGAAAACGATGAGCGCCTCGAACGACCTGGCCGCCGTCCGGCAGATCAAACGCGCCGCGGAGGCCCACCTGGCCGGCAAGGCCAATACAGTGGCCGTGGGGGTCGGCTATAAGATATCGAACGGCGTGGTCACCAACGAGCTGGCCGTGATGGTCTCGGTCCGCCGCAAGCTGCCACTGGCGGAGCTGACCGAGGCTCAGGCGGTGCCGCGCAGCGTGGACGGCGTCCGCACCGACGTGGTGGAGACCGGCGAGATCGTGGCTTTTCAGGACCCCAAGGCCAAAATGCGGCCGGCCCGGCCGGGGGTGAGCATCGGCCATTTCCAGATCACGGCCGGCACCTTCGGCTGTCTGGTGCGCAAGGGCGGCGAGCTCTTCATCCTGAGCAACAACCACGTTCTGGCCAACAGCAACAATGCCCAGGTGGGCGACCCCGTCTGGCAGCCCGGCCGCGCCGACGGCGGCACCAGCGCCGACCAGATTGGGGCGCTGGCCGAGTTCGTGCCCATCGCCTTCGACGGCTCGACGCCGGCGCCGGGCAACGGCTGCTCGCCGCTGTCGTCGCTGCTGTCGGCCTTCGCACCCAAGCCCAAGGTCCAGAACGTGCCCGGCGACAACAAGGTGGACTGCGCCCTGGCCCGGCCGACCACGCCGGACCTGGTGAACGCGGACATCCTCAACATCGGCGTGCCGGCCGGCACCGCCGCGGCCACGCTCGGCACGGCGCTCCAGAAGTCCGGGCGGAACACGGGCTATACCACCGGCACGGTCACCCAGATCGACGTGCGCGTCAACGTCAACGACGGCGGCCCAACGGCAACCTTCTCCGGCCAGTTGATGGCCGGCGCCATGAGCCAGGGCGGCGACTCGGGCTCGGCGGTGCTGGACATGCAGAAGCGGGTGGTGGCCCTGCTGTACGCGGGCTCAGCCACGACCACGATCATGAATCCGATCCAGTATGTGGTTGACGCGCTGGGGATCGAGGTGGTGACGCAGTAAGCGCCCCGAAGGCGGCGGGCCGCCGGCGCCGGAGAAAAGCGCAGGACCCGTCTCCCAGGTGAGTCATCACCGGGAGGCGGGTCCTGCTTTTGTGACGCACGGCGCGCGGGGCTGGCCCGTCAGGCCGTCAGCCAGAGCAGCTCATAGGGTTCCAGAGTCAGGCCGCCGGCGGCGTGGAGGGTGCGGCCGGTCAACACGTCGGTGACGGGCTGGGTCAGGCCCAGGCCGTGGGCGCTCACCGGCTGGCGCTGCTCGCTGAAGTTCGCCAGCACCAGCAGCCATTGGCCGGCGTGGCGGCGGGCAAAGCCGAAGACGTGCTCGCTGCCGGTGTTGAGCACTTCCATGGCGCTGCCGGCCAGGGCCGCGTGCGTCTGCCGCAGCGTGATCATCCGGCGCAGGCCCTGGAAGAGGCGGCCGGCCGGCGCGGCCGGGTCGGCGCGCTGGGCGTACAGGGCGGCGTCGGCGCGCGGCCGGTGCACCCAGCGGCTGTCGTCGGCCTTGGCCGGGTCCGCCCGATAGCCGTAGTCGTTGAGCGTCCCCACCTCGTCCCCGAGATAGAGCAGGGGGATGCCCCCGATGCTGAGGATGATGCCGTGGATCAGCAGGAGGCGCCGCACGGCATGCTCCAGGTAGAGCGCCCCCAGCTCGCCGGTGCCGGCCTCGCGCAGCAGGTCCACGGCCTGCTCCAGGCCGGCCAGCGAAGCCCCCGTGCCCGAGATGCGGCAGTCCCCGGTCTTGGGGTTTTCCTGGAAGGGCAGGCCGCGCGCGAAGCTGCCCGCGAAGCGGTTGGTGTAGAAGTCGTTCAAGAAGCGCCGGTGCCCGTAGCCGTTGATCCCCAGGCCGGCGGCGTCCTCGTCCGAAAACGTCCAACCGATATCGTCGTGCACGCGCACGTAGTTGACCCAGGCGCAGGCCGGGTCGATGGCGAAACGGCCGCGCATCGAGTGGGCCAGCAGACGCACCTGGCGGGTGGCCAGCGACTCCCAGAGCAGGGCCATCAGCAGCGGGTTGTAAGAGAGCTGGCACTCGTCCGGGCGGATGTAGCGCACCACCTCGTCCGGGTGGACGATGGCCTCGGACTTGAAGAGCAGGCTCGGCGCCGCCAGCCGGCAGACCGCGTTGAAGGCCTGCAGGAGCAGGTGGGCCTCCGGCAGGTTCTCGCAGGTGGTGCCCAGACGCTTCCAGATGAAGGCCACGGCGTCCATGCGCATCACGTCCACGCCCACGTTGGCCAGGAAGAGCATCTCGCCGGCCATGGCGTTGAAGACCGCCGGGTTGCCGTAGTTGAGATCCCACTGGAAGGAGTGGAAGGTCGTCCACACCCACTGGCCGGTGTCGGGCAGATAGGTGAAGGCGCCGGGGTGTTCGTCTGGGAAGATCTCGCGCAGATGCTGCTCGTACGCGTCCGGCATCGTCCGGTCCGGGAACAGGAAGTAGAAGTCCTGGTAATCCGGGTCGCCGGCCCGGGCGCGCTGCGCCCACGCGTGCTCGTCCGAGGTGTGGTTGAAGACGAAGTCCAGCGCCAGGCTGATGCCCTCGCGGCGCAGGTCGGCGGCCAGGGCGCGCAGCTCGGCCAGGCTGCCCAGCGGGGCGTGCACCGCGCGGTAGCTGCTGACGGCGTAGCCGCCGTCGCTGTTGCCCTCCGGCACCTGGAAGAGGGGCATGAGGTGCAGGTAGGTGAGGCCCAGTTCCTTGAAGTACGGGATTTTGGCGCGCAGGCCGTTCAGGTCGCCCGCAAATAGGT
>JAEURL010000650.1 GCA_016789165.1 Anaerolineales bacterium
TCGCGGTCGCTCAGGGGCTCGGCCAGGCTGAGGCTGGGCGGCGGGCTTTCGAATTGAGGCGCGGCCTCCGGGGCCGCCGGGAAAGCCGCGCGCAGCCGATCCACGTAGCCGGCCAACGGGGGCCGGCCGGAGCGCTTCTCCAGCCGCGCCCGCACCTCTACCAGCAGCGAGCGCAGCGGCTCCCCTTCGTCCACAAAGAGGCGCTGGTAGCCCTCGGGCTCGGCCAACGCCAGGGCGCGTTCCAGCACCGCCAGCGCCTGGGGCCGCCGGCCCTGCGCCTGCTCAACCAGCGCCTGCGTCACCAGGATTTCGAGCGCGCTGCCCGTCCGTTTCTGATCAACGGCCAGGGCCAGCAGGCGGTCCAGCCCCTCGCTCACCCCGGCCAGGGAACCTTCGGCCAGCCGCACGCGGGCCAGGGTGAGGTGCTCGTACTCGTCCAGGTAGCGGACCGCCGCCGCAGGGGAAAGCTGCCGCTCCCGGGCCCAGGCCTGGGCCTGATCCAGCCGGCCGCGCTTGAGGTCGATCCGCGCCTGGCGGGCCGCGACCGGCTGCAGGTTGGGCACCGGGTTTTTGACGAAGGCCCGCCCGGCCTCGGCCAGCGCACTGAGCGCCGCCTCCCAATCCCCGGCGGACTCTTTAAAGCGGGCCTGGGCCAGCGCCCAGCGGTACGGCCAATCCACCAGGGTGGTGCGTTGGCCCAGCGCGGCGGCGGTTTGCAGGTGCTGGGCCGCCGCCGCCGCCGCGCCCCGTTCATGGGCCAGCAGGGCCAGCCCCAGGTGGTGATGAGCCGTGACCGTTTCGCCTTCCGGGCCCAGCGCGGCGGCCGCGTGGATGGCCTGCCGGAGGGCGGTTTCGGCCGCCGCCAGGCGGCCCATGGCCGCCTGCATATCGGCCACCACAAAGGCGCTGGCCACCGCGAACAGCTGGTTGCCCGCGCGCCGCATGCTGTCCATCCAGGCATGCATGGCCTGGAGGGAGGCTTCGAGATGGCCGGCGGCCCAATGGGTGAACCCCAGCGTGATGGCCACCTGGGCGCGTAGGTAGCCTTCGTCTTCCGGGATCAGCTGGGCGGCCAGCTCGGCGTAGCGCACGGTTTCGGCCAGGTCGCCCTGGTTTTGGGCGTTCGAGGCGCGGATCAAGGCGATGTGGCCCCGGAGCGACCGGAGGCCGTCCCGATCGGCCGCGCCGGCCAAAGCCTGCTCGGCGTGGCGCAGGTAAGTCTCGCTGGGCTCCAGTTCGCCGCCGTCGGAGTACGCCCAGGCCAGTTGGAGACACAGCGTGGGCCGGGAGGCGACCACCGCCTGGGGCAATTTTTTCACCCAGTTCAGCCAGGCAGCGGTCTGAAAGGTGCGCTCCATGTTCGGCCACGCCGTCTCCGCCAGGCCGGCCGCTCGCTCCCCATCGCCGGCCGCCAGCGCGTGCTCGAACGCTTCGGCCAGGTCGGCGTTGGCTTCATACCACTGGCTGGCGCGCCGGTGATAGGCGGCCAGCTCCGGGGGCCGGCCCAGGCGCTGGCACAGCAGATCGCCAAACAGGTGGTGATAGCGATACCAGCGCCGCTCCTGATCGAGCGGAACGATGAACAGGTTGGCGCGCTCGAGGCTTTCCAGAATCGCCTGGGCGGCCGGCGATGGGTGGCCCAGGACGGCGTCGCACAGCGGGGCGCACAGGCGCTGGAGAATGGACGTGTGTAGCAAAAACGCCTGGACCGACTCGGGCTGGCGGTGGAGCACTTCTTCCAGCAAGTAATCGAGCACGAAGCGGTGGCTGCCGGTAAAGGCCTGGATGAATTCGGCGGCATCCCCGGGGCCGGCCGGCGTCCCCTGCAGGGCCAGCGAGGCCAGCTGCAGCCCGGCGATCCAGCCCTCCGTGCGGGTTTCGAGGGCCGCGATATCGCGCTCGGCGAGCTGCAGACCCATCACCCGGTTGAGGAACTCGGCCGCCTCCGCCGGCGTGAAGCGCAGGTCGGCGGCGCGCAATTCGGTCAGCTGGCCGCGGGCGCGCAGGCGGGCCAGCGGCAGCGGCGGGTCCTCGCGGCTGGCAATCACCAGATGCATGTGCGGCGGCTGGTGATCGACCAGGAAGGCCAGGGCGTTGTCCACGGCTTGGGACTCGACCAGGTGATAGTCGTCGAGGACCAGCACCAAGGGCCGCGGCTGGGCGGCGATTTCGTTGACCAGGCCGGCCAGCAGCGTTTCGGCGGCCGGCGGCTGGGGGGCTTGGAGGGCGGCCAGCAGCGCCTCGCCCACGGCGGGGTGGATGACCTGCACGGCCGCGACCAGGTAGGCCAGGAAGCGGGGCAGGGCGCTATCGCCTTCATCCAGCGAGAGCCAGCTGACTCCCAGGCCGTTGAGGCCGGGGTCCGCCTGAATTTCCGGCGCGGCCGGCCAAGCCGCGATCCACTCGCTGAGCAGGGTGGTCTTGCCGGAGCCGGCGGCGGCCGAGATCAGCACGAGTTTGTGGCCGGCCCGCAGCCCTGCGGTCAACCGGTCGGCCAGGCGCGGGCGCGCGACGCTTTTGGAGCGGGGCCCGGGGAGGAAGAGTTGAGTGGCCAGGAGGGGGGCGGGCACGCCGCCATTATAGTGCCGTCCGTCCCAGGCGCCGGCCGGCCGGGGCGGGGCCCGCTGGGGGTGCCCATCATCCGAATAACGAGGCCCTCGTCAACAGACAGCGGGGCCTTTTTGGATAAAGTTCCTCTTGACACGTGACTAAAAAGTCACATATAATGCCGATATGTGACAAATTAGTCACATAAATCTCCGGCATGGAACAAGAAGCTGTCTTTCGCGCC
>JAEURL010000438.1 GCA_016789165.1 Anaerolineales bacterium
CTCGGGCGAGGAGCACGCGCAGCTGGACGAGCGACATCGGCAGCTGCCGGCGGGGGATCTCGGCGCCGCCGCGGTGGGCGTCCGCCTGAACGAGGTAGGCAGCCTGCTCTAGATTGCCTTGGGCCAGGCACAGGCGCGCCAAGGCCGACCGCACCCACAGCCTCCGATTGGGCGAAAGGCGGTGTTCGCCGGCCAATTGTTCGGCGGTCCGCATCGCTTCCCGGGCCGGCGCGGGCCGGCCCTGGGTTTGCTCCAGCCGCGCCAGCATCACCCAACCTTCCGCCTGAAGGTCCGTATTCCCCCATTGCCGGCTGAGCTCGAGGCAGTGGTGCGTGTGTTGGGCGGCGGCCTCCAAGCGGTTCCACTCGTAGGACACTCGGCTCAGCCCGAAATAGACCCGGTCGGCCAGGGGCTCCCGTTGCCCGTCCGGGCGGAGGGTCGTCGCCAAGATCTCGGCATAGAGCTTGGCAGCTGGCTGGAGCTGGCCCTGTTCCAGCAGGACATCGGCCAGGTTCGTGCTGGCAATAATGATCATCGGCGCGTTGCCGGCGGCCTCCCCGATGCGCACGGCCTCCCGGTAAGCGTGTTTGGCCGCCTCCAGATCGCCGTCCATCCAACTGGCATCCCCGAGGAGCGAAGTTGCCGTGCTCCGGAGGCTGCTGGAAAACGGGTTGTCGTCGGGCAAGATCGCCAGCGCCTGGCGCGCCCGCTCCGCGGCCTGGCCGGCCTCCTGGCGCATGGTGGCGGCATGGGCCCGGGCCGCGGCCATGGTCCCGCGCAGGATCTTGACGTCGTGGGTTGCTTCGAGCGGCGCGATAAAGCGGTCGGCGGCCTCCAGCGTGGACTCGGCTTGATCGGGGTAGCCCGTGAGGCTGAGCGCCCAGGCTCTTTGCACCGCCAGCCAGGGATGGGCCGGGACATCAGCCGCGACGGCATCGATCCACTTCGTCAGGGTGCTGACCTCGCCCCGCATGATGAGCTGACAGCCGTGTTGCTCCACCAGTTGAGCGGCGCGGTCCTGGCCGCCGGCCAAAAAAGCATGCTGAATAGCCTCCGGGATGAACTCGTGCTGCTCATACCAGGCGGAGGCGCGCCGGTGAAGCACGGGAAGCAGCTGCGGCGACTGCTGCGCCAGACGCCGGCTGAGCACATCGGCAAACAGGTGGTGATAGCGATACCAATGCCTCTCGTCGTCGAGCGGGATCAGGAACAGGTTGAGGTGTTCCAGCGCCTCGAGGACGGCCTGTCCGTCGACCGGTTGCTCCGGGCCGGCGTCGACTACGGCCTCACACAGCGGTCCGCACAAGCGGCCCAGGATCGACGTCTGCAGCAAGAACGCGAGCAGCGCGTGGGGCTGCGCATTGAGCACTTCCTCAGCCAGGTACTCCAGGATGTAATGGTGGCTGCCCCCAAACGCGGCCACAAAGTCTAGGCGGCTCCGCGCGCTGTGGCCCTGCAGCGACAGCGCCGCCAATTGCAGGCCGGCGATCCACCCTTCGGTGCGGGTTTCCAGCGTCTCCAGAGCCTCCGCCGGCAGGTCCAGCTCCATGACCCGGTTTAGGAAGACGGCGGCCTCCTCGAGTGTGAACCGCAGATCGGCGGCCCGGATCTCGGCCACGTGATCGCGGGCGCGCAGGCGGGCCAGCGGCCAGGGCGGATCGGCCCGGGTGAGCACCACGAGCCGCAATTGCGCGGGCAGATGGTCGAGAAGAAAAACGACGGTGTCGTGAATGGCCTCGGTCGTGATGACGTGATAGTCGTCCAAGACCAGCGCGCTGGTCGTCGCCAGGGTGCTGAAATCGTTGAGCAACGACGTGAGGACAACCCGGGCCGGCCACGGTTGTGGCGCCTGCAGAGCGGCGAGGGCCGCGTCGCCGCTGCCCGGCCGCAGAGTGGCCAGCGCGGCCACCATATAGCTTAGAAAGCAAACCGGGTCATTGTCCTCGTCGTCAAGGGAGAGCCACGCCAGAGGAAAGCGGCCGCCGGTGTTGTTCCACCACCCGCTCACCAACGTGGATTTGCCGGATCCGGCCGGGGCGGAGATGAGGGTGAGCGGGCGGGTCAAGCCAT
Source organism: Anaerolineales bacterium (assembly GCA_016789165.1). Classification (GTDB taxonomy): domain Bacteria; phylum Chloroflexota; class Anaerolineae; order Anaerolineales; family UBA6663; genus SpSt-583. The sequence goes on from JAEURL010000438.1 coordinate 2,071, forward strand.
CGCTGAGGCGCGCAGTGAGGCGTGGGCGCGGGACCAGGGTGTGACGCGCCGGCGGAATATAGAGCTTGGTGGTGAGAATTGGCGGTGATGTGGTCACACAGCCCTCTCATCTGCATTGTAGTGCAGGCGCAGGCGCTGTCTACGGCCAGTATTTGGGCCGCAGATCGACCGGCGATAGCGCTTCTCCGCTGCGGGTTCACTCAGGCGGCGATTGGGTCAGCCCTGGCGACCGGCAGTTGAGTATCAGGAACTGGCGCTTGGGATGGACGGCTGCGCGCGCCAAGGCCGGCCTCGCTCCGGCAACGTCTTGTATCGTGGCCAAACGGCCGATACCGAAGTGCTCGATCTCGCTGGGCGTCAGGAGCAGGCGCCCGTGACGGCTGAATTCGGAACTTGAGATCCTGATTGAACGCAAGCGGTTGGGCGGGGGGCTCCATGGCAACCTGGCGCAATTGGTCGGCTCTATCAACCTGAACCCGGAGGCGGTTCTGCTCTCCCTGGCCGATGGAAATGGGGATCGGCTGCGGAGTGACCTCGAAAGGCCGCGGTGCATGGCCCAGGAGGCGACCCGTATGCTGCGCGAGGAAACGCTCGTCCTGCGCACGCCCACGAACGCCACGGGCGGTTTGGTGGCCGAAATCAGACAGTGCGCGGCCCGCTTCGGCCAGCAGTGAGGGGACGACGGCGCCTTCCGACAGGCCGACGGGGCTGGCGGTCCGCCCCGCGCCGGCCTAGCCGTCACCACATGTCCCCGTCTGTAAAGCCTGCGTCAGGCCCATGATGCTGAGAGAGCGAGAAGAACCCACCGCCCGCGGATCGGGGGAACCGATGGAGCCCTGGCGGCAGCCGGAGACGACCATTGTGCGCGGTCTGGCCAATGACGGGATGGGCGAAGAACCCTTTGGATGGCAAGACCGAGCACTGGGGCAGCCCGCAGATCATCCTGGCGCCGACCGAGGCGCAGCTCGACGGCGAGGCGCGGCCGTTCAGGCTGGCCGGGGCGCGAGGCGCGATCGGTTTCATCTACCCCCTCAGCCAGCTTTTCTGCGCCTGCTGCACCCGCAAGCGCCTGACCGCCAATGGCAAGCTGCGGCCTAGCCGAGCCCGGCCTCGCGCGCCCGCAAGATGGCCTGGGTGCGGTCGGCCACCTGCAGCTTGCTGAAGATGTTGGAGACGTAGTTGTGCACCGTCTTCACGCTCAGCGACAGCTGCCGGGCGATATCGGCGTTGGCCTGCCCTTGGGCGAGCAGCCCGAGGATCTCGCGCTCGCGGTCGGTGAGCGCGGGAAAGACCTCTTTGGGCACCAGCGGGTGGGGCGCCGCGAAGAAGTCAATGAGGCGGTTGGCGATCGCGGGGCTGAAAATCGCCTCGCCTCGGCTGATCGCTTGCACCGCCCGGGCCATCTCGCCCGCCTCGGTGTCCTTCAAGATGTAGCCGCGCGCCCCGGCGCGCAGCGCCGTGAAGACCGATTCGCTGTCGTCGAACAGCGTGACCATCAGAATGCGGATGTGGGGGCTGGCACCCAGGATGGCGCGCGTGGCGGCCAGCCCGGTGCCGCCCGGCATCTGCAGGTCCATGACGATGACGTCCGGCGCCAGATCGCCGGCCAGCGCAATGGCCGCCTCGCCGGTGGCCGCCTCGCCGACCACTTCCATCTCCGGCAGCGCTTCCAGCATCGCCCGCATCCCTTTGCGAAAGAGCGGGTGGTCGTCGGCAATGAGGACGCGGATTTTATCCATAGGAGGCCTGCGGGACATCCGGGGCGGACGCTTCCACCGTCGTCGGCGCCAGCGGCAGCCGGGCGACCACCCGCGCTCCGCCCCCGATGTTGGTTTCCACGCGGCAGGTTCCGCCCAGCTCCTCCGCCCGCTCGCGCATCGAGCGCAGGCCCACGCCGGGATGCGGGCCGGCCGGCAGGCCCCGGCCGTCGTCGCTGACCTCCAGGTGGACCTCGCCGGCAAAGGCGAGGCGGAGGCAGCAGCGGCGCGCGTGCGCGTGGCGCACCACGTTGGCCAGGGCCTCTTGCGCGATACGGTAGACCGCCACCTCCACCGCCGCCGGCAGGGGCGGGCTGGCCTCCGGGGCGGAGATACTCACCTGCAGGCCGTCGGCCGCCGTGCACTGGGCGGCCAGCGCCCGCAGCGCCCCGGCCAGGCCCAGCTCATCCAGGGCCGGCGGGCGCAGGGCATACACCAGGCGCCGGATGTCGGCGATGGCGGCCCGGATCTCATCGCGCAGCTCAGCCGCCACGGCCTGGGCGGCGGCGGGATCCTTCGGGATCAGTCCGCGCAGCGTGTCGGCCCGCAGGTGCAGGCCCGCGAACTGCGAGCCCAGCCCGTCGTGCAGGTCGCGGCGCAGGCGGCGGCGCTCTTCTTCACGGGCGGTGACCAACTGCTCGCGCGAGCGCCGCAGGTCGGCGGTCAGCTGCACGGCATGGACGGCGGCACCGGCCTGATGGGCCAGGGCCTCGAGCAGCCGGCGGTCGGCGGCGGAGAATCCCTCGCCCGCGCGTGGACCCGCGATCAGGGTGCCGATGGTCTCGGCCTGGTAGACCAGCGGCAGGCGCAGCGGGTTGGCGACCGCCGGCCCATACGCCGCGCGGACCGGGACAACGCCCGAGGTCTCCGCACAGGCGGTCAGAGAGATGGCGGCAAAGGGCAATAATAGCCTCTGCGCCACCGACTCGACGA
>JAEURL010000179.1 GCA_016789165.1 Anaerolineales bacterium
GAGCGGCTGAGTCCGCCTATAATTTCAAGTTGTTCGCCCGGCAGGCGCGGTCGGGAATTGGATACTGGCATATCGCAACGGCCTGGCCGTTGATGCCAATCTCCAGTCCCTGACCTTTACGCCGGGCATTAGCGGGGCTGCGCCTTGGCTTGGGGCGCGCCCGGTGTAAAGGAGATCCCGTTCATGTCACAAGCAAAACAAATCACGATTGAGTTTGCCGGCCAGCCGCTGACGCTGGAAACCGGCAAACTGGCCGGCCTGGCGGGCGGCGCTGTCACCCTGCGCGTGGGCGACACGATGCTGCTGGCGGCCGCCACGATGTCCTCCCAGCCGCGCGAGGGCATTGATTTCTTCCCGCTCAGCGTGGAGTACGAGGAAAAGCTCTACGCCGCCGGCCGCATCCCCGGCTCGTTTTTCCGGCGCGAGGGCCGGCCGGGTGAGGGCGCCATCCTCACCGCCCGCCTGATTGACCGCCCGCTGCGCCCGCTCTTCCCCGACGACTTCCGCAACGACGTCCAGATCATCGTCACCCCGCTCTCGGTGGACCAGGTCCATCAGCCGGACGTGCTGGCCATCGTGGCCGCCTCGGCCGCGCTGACCGTCTCGGACGTCCCCTTTGGCGAGGCGCCGTTCGACGGGCCGGTGGGCGCGGTGCGCGTGGGCCTGATCGACGGGCAGTTTGTCATCAACCCGTCCTTCGAGCAGATGGAGCAATCGGACCTGGACCTGCGCCTGGCCGGCACGCGCACCGCCATCGTCATGGTGGAGTGCGGGGCCAACGAGGTGCCGGAGGACAAGATGGTGGAGGCCCTGGCCTTCGGCCACCAGGCCATCCAGCCGCTGATCGACCTGCAGCTGCAGCTGCGGGCCGCGGCCGGCAAGCCCAAGAAGACGGATTACCCCAAGTTCGGCTATCCGGCCGATGTGGTGGCCCGGGTCCGCGCGATCGTGGGCGACCGGCTGAAGCAGGTGGCCGCGCCGGCCGACAAGACCACGCGCGCCGGACTGCGCGACGCCATCCAGAACGACGTCATGAACGCCTTCGCCGACAAGCCGGCCGCGGCCCTGCCGCCCGTCGGCGGCGAGGCCCAGGCCGGCCAGATCGTCATCGTCGAGAAGACCACGGTCAAACCGTCCGTGCTCTTCGGCATCCTGCACGACCTGGAGCAGGAGGTGGTGCGCGACGCCATCCTGAACGAGGGCATCCGCCCGGACGGGCGCACCGGCAAGCAGATCCGGCCGCTGTGGGGCGAGGTGGGCCTCAGCCCGCGCGCCCACGGCTCCGGCCTGTTCACGCGCGGCGAGACCCAGGTGCTGACGCTGGCCACGCTCGGCACCCCGCGCGACGCGCAGGAGCTGGACACGCTCTCGCCTGACGACGAGAAGCGCTACATGCACCACTACAACTTCCCGCCCTTCAGCACCGGCGAGGTGCGGCCGCTGCGCGGCCAGAGCCGGCGCGAAGTGGGCCACGGCGCCCTGGCCGAGCGCGCCCTGATCCCGGTGCTGCCCACCCAGGAGGAGTTCCCCTACACCCTGCGGCTGGTCTCCGAGGTGCTCTCCTCTAACGGCTCCACCTCCATGGCCTCCACCTGCGGCTCCACCCTGGCCCTGATGGACGCCGGCGTGCCGATCAAGGCCCCGGTAGCCGGCATCGCCATGGGTTTGGTGACCGACATCTACAGCAACACCGGCAAGTACGCGGTGCTGACCGATATCCAGGGCATCGAAGACCACCTGGGCGACATGGACTTCAAGGTGGCCGGCACCGCCCTGGGCATCACGGCCCTGCAGATGGACATCAAGATCAAGGGCCTGACCACCCAGATCCTGTCCGAGGCGCTGGCCCAGGCGCGCGAAGCGCGCGGCGAGATCCTGGAGTTCATGACCGGCCTGATCCCGGCCCCGCGCCCGGACCTCTCCCAGTTCGCGCCGCGCATCATCACGGTCAAGGTGGACCCGGACAAGATCGGGGCCATCATCGGCCCGGGCGGCAAGAACATCCGCAAGCTGCAGGAAGACACCGGCACCAAGATCGACATCGAGGACGACGGCACCGTCTTCATCGCCAGCACCGACGGCGAGGGCGCGCGCCGCGCCCGCGAGACGATCGAGAGCATGACCGAGACCGTCAAGGTCGGCACGATCTACACCGGCAAGGTGGTGCGCGTGGAGTCCTTCGGCGCCTTCGTGGAGCTGATCCCGGGCACCGACGGCATGGTGCACATCTCGCAGCTGGCCTCGGAGCGCGTTAACCGCGTGGAAGACGTGGCCGACGTCGGCGACGAGCTGACCGTGATGGTCACGGGCATCGACGACAACGGCAAGATCCGGCTCAGCCGGCAGGCCGTGCTGGAAGGCTGGACGCTCGAGGAAGCCCAGTCCCGTGACCGCAAGCCCGGCGGGGGCGGCGGGGACCGGCGCGGCGGCGATCGGGGGGATCGCGGCGGGCGCGGTGGCGACCGCGGCGGGGACCGGCGCGGCGGCGGGGACCGCGGCGGACGCGGCGGCGGGGGCGGCGGCGGCCGGCGCTAGAAAGGCACAGTGTCAGGGCGGGTCTGAGACCCGCCCTGATTTTTTAGCCGGAGCCGCTCACAGGGCCGCCAGCGCCTGATCCAGGTCCCGGCACAGATCCTCCGGGTCCTCCAACCCCACCGAGAACCGAAAAACCCCGTCGCCGGCGTAGGCGCGGTAAGACTCGCTCTGCGCCGGATCCAGGGCGTACGAGTTCGCCAGCAGGTCGGCGGTGTCGATGAAGAACACCAGGCTGCGGTGGTGGCCGAGCGAGACGGCGTAGTGGATGATCTCCAGCCGCTCGCTGAGGACGCGCGCCGCCCGCGGGCCGGCCGCCGTCTGGAATGTGACCATGCCCGAGAAGTTGCGCATCTGCCGGCCGGCCAGCGCGTGCTGGGGATGGGAGGGCAGGCCGGGATAGAACACGCGCGTGACCTTGGGGTGCGTCTCCAGGAAGCGGGCCACGTGCCAGGCGTTCTCGGCGTGGGCGCGCATCCGCAGCGGCAGGGTGGCCAGGCCGCGCAGGATCAGCCAGGCGTTGAAGGGGCTGAGCACGCCGCCGAAATGCACCAGGGTCTTGTCCCGCGCCGCCGTCATCTCGGCCGCCGGCCCGAGCAGCGCCCCGCCCAAGGCGTCGCCGTGCCCGCCCAGGTACTTGGTGAGCGAGTGGATGACGAAATCGGCGCCCAACGCCAGCGGCCGGGTGGCCACCGGGGTGGCGTAGGTGGAGTCCACAGACAGGCGCGCGCCGGCCGCGTGGGCCAGCTCGGCCACGGCCGCGATATCGGTCAGGCGCAGGATCGGGTTGGCCGGCGTCTCAATGTGGACCAGCTTCGTCGCGGGCGTCAGGGCGGCCCGCACCGCCTCCAGGTCGGCGGTGTTAACGCGCGACACGCGCACCCCCAGGGCCGGCAGGTAATCCTTCATCAGCTCGGCGGCGCCCATATAGGCCACATCCGTCATGACGACGTGGTCGCCGGACCGCAGGGTGAGCAGCATCAGGGCCGCGATGGCGGCCATGCCGCTGCCGAAGGCCACGCCGGCCTCCGCGCCCTCCAGCGCCGCCAGCTTCTGCTCCAGCTGCTGGACGGTCGGGTTGGAGTGGCGGGCATAGACGAACTGTTCCTTGTCGCTGCCGGAGGCAAAGGCGGTCTCGCCGTCGACGACGAAGGTGGTGGACATGACCAGGTTGGGCGCGGAGGCCCCGGTGACGGGGTCCGGCGCTTCGCCGGCGTGGATGGCCAGGGTCTGCAGGCCGGCCTGTTCCAGCCGGCGCGGGGCGTGAGGCATGGCGGTGTCCTTTCCGGCTACGCGCGCCAGAGCTGTTCGTCGTAGGCCGGCAGCTCGCAGCGCAGGGCGCCGTCCTCGCGGTAGCCGAGGGCGTAGCCGGCCTGCATCAGCTGGTGGATCTCGCTGGTGCCCTCGTAGATGATGGCCCCGCGGGCGTTGCGCAGGTAGCGCTCCACGTCGTACTCATCGCTGTAGCCGTAAGCCCCGTGGATCTGGATGGCCTCGTTGGCGGCCTCGAAGGAGGCGTCTGTGGCGAACCACTTGAGCAGCGAGGTCTCGCGCGTGTTGCGGACCCCCTGGTTTTTCAGCCAGCCGACCTTGTAATACATCAGCCGGCCCAGCTCGTAATCGCGCACCATGCGCGCGATCTTCTGCTGGACGAGCTGGTGCTTGCCGATCTCCTTGCCAAACGCCCGGCGCGTCTGGGCGTAACGCACGCTGGCCTCCAGCGCGGCCCGGATCAGGCCGACGGCCCCGGACCCCACGGTGTAGCGGCCGTTGTCCAGGCACGCCATGGCGATCTTGAAGCCCTCGCCTTCCTCGCCCAGGCGGTTCTCGGCCGGCACGCGCACGTCCTGGCAGCTGACCCAGCCGGTGGAGCCGGCGCGCACGCCCAGCTTGCCGTGCAGGTCGCCGCGCGTCACGCCCGGCTGGTCGGTCTCGACGATGAAGGCCGAGAGCTGGTCATGCGGGTCCGGCCGCTCCGGATTGGTGCGCGCCACCCACAAAATGTGGTGGGCCTTGCTGGCCAGGCTGATCCACATCTTCTCGCCGTTGATCACGTAAGCGCCGCCGTCGCGCCGGGCGGTGGAGGCCAGGTTGGCCACGTCGCTGCCGGCGCCCGGCTCGGTCAGCCCGAACATGCCGTACTTCTCGCCTTTGGCCTGCGGCACCAGGAAGCGCTGCTTCTGGGCCTCCGTCCCCCACTGCAGCAGCGCCAGGCTGTTCAGGCCGATGTGCACGGACATGGCCACCCGCAGGCTGGTGTCCATGGCCTCCAGTTCCTCGCACACCAGGCCGAGGGTAAGGTAATCAAAGCCCTGGCCGCCGTAGCGCTCCGGCAGGCAGATGCCCAGGATGCCCAGCTCCGCCAGGCGCGGCAGGAGGCTGGGAGGCATGGCCTGCGTGCGGTCGGCTTCCTTGATGACGGGCGCCACTTCCTTCTGGCAGAAATCGCGCACCAGCTTCTGCACCTGAAGCTGTTCAGCGGAGAGTGTGAAATCCATGCGGGCGTCCTTTCGTGGGAGGTGGGCGGCCATTACGCTAACACAGTCCGCGCCGGCGCGTCAAGAAAATGGGCGCGGCCGGCGGCCAAAGCCGCCGCCCCAGTCAGGTATAATCTTCGTTGCGCCGTCCAATTCACCTTGGAACCCATATCCGCATGAGCCAGATCGCGCCTCAGCCCGCCGCCGACCCGCCGGCCTCGCCGCGCTGGAACACGCCCACCAAGTTCCTGGTGGCGCTGGTCATCTTCCTGCTGGTCGGCAGCCTGCTGGCGCAGTTCAGCGGCCTGGCCGGCCCGGTCATCTTCTGCGCCATCCTCACCTATCTGCTCAGCCCGCTGGTGGAGGCCCTCAGCCGGCGCTTCCGGCTGGCCTGGCACGTCTCCGTCAACCTCACCTACGCCGGCCTGGTGGTGGCGATTGTGGCGGTGCTCACCGTGGCCGGCATCGCCATCGAACAGCAGATCGTCGGCCTGTACAACACCGTGGTGGAGATCAGCGCCGACCTGCCCGGCTTCGTGGAAACCAACGTCCTCAATCGCAGCTTCACCATCGGGCCGTTCGTCATCGCGCCGGCCAACCTGGATTTCCAGCCGCTGTATGACCAGCTGATCGCGGCCATCCAGCCGGCCCTCAGCCAGACCGGCAGCCTGGTGGGCTCCATCGCCTCCGGCACCGCCACCGTGCTGGGCTGGTTCCTGCTGATCCTGCTGGTCTCGTACTACCTGATGCACGACCTGCAGCGCCTGCTGCCCGGCCTGGAGCGCGCGATGCCGGCCGGCTACGCCTACGACGTGCGCCGGCTGGCCGCCGAACTGGGGCCGATCTGGAACGCCTATCTGCGCGGCCAGGTGACCCTGGCCTTGATCATCGGCGCGATGGTGGGCGTTACCATGACCTTCCTGGGCGTGCGCTACGGCCCGGTGCTGGGCCTGGTCTCGGTCATGGCCGAGTTCATCCCCTATGTCGGGCCGACGCTCTCGGCCCTGATCGGCGCCCTGATCGGCCTGTTCCAAGGCGGCAACTGGCTGGGCCTGAGCCCGGTGGTGTACGCGCTGCTGATCCTGGGGATGTACACCCTGCTCCAGCAGATCCAGGGCAACGTCTTCTATCCGCGCATCATGGGCAGCAGCCTGGGCCTGCACCCGGCCGTGATCCTGTTCGGGGCCATCGTCATGGCCCAGCTGCTGGGCTTTGTGGGCCTGCTGCTGGCCGCCCCGCTGCTGGCCACGGTCAAGCTCTTCGGCCGTTACCTCTACTGCAAGCTATTTGACCTGGACCCCTGGCCCGAGCCGCCGGCGCCCCCGCCCCCGCCCAAAGCCGTGGAGTGGCCGCGCTGGCTGCGGCGGCTCTGGCCCGGCCAGCCGCGCAAATCGGCGTGAGGCCGGCCGGGGGACCCTCCGCGGCCCGGGGGTATTCCCGCGCGAACGCCCCGCCTGGCCTGCGCCAATCAACCTCGACTCAGTTAAGGATGCCCCGATGACCAACCGCTCACAAGACCTGCAGCCCATCACCCTGGCCGAGACCGAGAACTTCCTGGTCTGGACCGCCCAAGACGACGAGGGCGAGACGACCTACAACGTCGAGCTCGGCACGGTCACCCTGCACATGTTCAAGGAAGAGTGGGAGGAGCTGGTGAAGCTGATCCGCCAGGCCGCGCGGTGAGCTTCGGCCCGCACCTGCCGCCCAGCGCCGGCCGGCCGCGCGTGCTGGCCCTGGACCAGGCCGCCGCCGCGGCCCTGCCGCCCGAGGCCGAGATCAGCCGTGACCCGGCCGCCGGCCCCTTCGACGCCGTGGCCGGCTATGCCTCGCCGGCCGAGCTGGAGCGCTGGCTGGCCTGCCTGCGGCCCGGCGGCCGCCTCATCCTGATCGATCCCCAGCCGGCCGCCGACGAACCCGCCTACGGCGCCGCGCTCGAAGCGGCCGGCTTCATCCACTGCCTGGCCGAAACCCTGGCCGCCGGCGGCCGGCTCTACCGCGGCGAACGGCCGCCCGCAGCCGGCTCGACCCTGGAGCGGCTGCACGCCGTTTCAGGGGCCGCCGCCGAACACCTGCCCTTCCTCTTTTTGCTCATCCAGCAAACCCCCAACAAGCCCGCCTGGCGCCGGGAGCCCGGTGACCGCCTGCGCTGGCAGGCCGCCAGCGTGCTGGACCCGGCCGGCGGCGGGCCGGCCCTGCTGACTTTCAGCGCGCTGGTGAAAGCCGTGGCCTTTCTCCAGCCGGCGGTGTTGGCCGGCTTCCTCACCGGCGTCAACAAGGTCGGCAAAGTCCCGGCCGCGGCCGCCGCCGGCTGGCCCTGGCCGCGCGTGCTCAACCCGGCTTTCGCCGACTGGCGCGGCGCAGCCCGCGGCCCCTGGCTGGACGTGGACCCGGCCGCGGCCCTGGCCGGCGACGAATGATGGACCTGGCGGTCTTCGAGCGCCTGCGCTCGCCGGCCGGCCAGGCGGCGCTGCAAGCGGCGGGCGAACTGGCGCCCAGCGAGGCCAGCTTCCTGGCCTGCCTGACGCGCCTGCGCAAACACATGGATGCGCCGCTGGCCAAGGCCGCCCTGGAGACCGTGATCCTGCGCGGCCGGGCGCGCGGCAAGTTCGCGCGCGCCGAGCACATGTATTTCACACGCGAGGCGTTGGAACAATCTTCGGGCGAGGCGATCGCCGTCCACCGCGCCGGCCGTTATCAGAGTTACGCACGCGTGGCGGACCTGGGCTGCGGGCTGGGCGGCGACGCCCTCGGCCTGAGCGGCGTAAGCGCGGTCACCCTGGTGGACCGCGACCCGCTGCGGCTGGCCCTGGCCGAGGCCAATCTGGCAGTCTATGAGCGGACGGCCGCGGCCGTGTGCGCGGACCTGACGGCCGGCCCGCCGCCGGCGGCGGAGGCCCTGTGGTTCGACCCGGCCCGGCGCTCCGCGGGCCGGCGCCAGTTTTCGGTGCGCGCTTACGAGCCGCCGCTGGCGATCATTCAAAACTGGCTGGCCGCCACGCCGGCGCTGGGCGTCAAGCTTTCGCCGGGCGTGGACCTGGCGGAGTTGGGCCGGCGCCCCGGCCAGACGGCGGCCTTCGACCTTGACCCCGCCTCCTTCGAACTGGAGTTCATTTCGGTCCACGGCGACCTCAAGGAGGCGGTGCTGTGGTTTGGGCCATTGCGGACGACGGCCCCGGCTCGCGCCACCCTGCTGCCCGGCCCGCACACGCTCGTCGCCGAGCCGGCGGCGGTGAGCGGGCTCAGCGCCCCGCGCGCCTGGCTGTACGAGCCGGACCCCGCCCTCCTGCGCGCCGGCCTGGTGACCACCTTGGCGGCCCGTTTGGAGGCTCAACAATTGGACCCCGATATCGCCTACCTGACCGCCGACACACTCACGCCCACCCCGTTTGCGCGCGCCTTCGCGCTGGAGGCCGCCTTCCCCTTCCAGCTCAAGCGCCTGCGGGACTATCTGCGGGCGCGCGGGGTGGGCCAGGTGACGGTGAAGAAACGCGGCTCGCCGCTGGAGCCCGAGCAGTTGATCCGGCAGCTGCGGCCGGCCGGCCCGGAGAGCCGGATCGTGTTCCTGACCCATGTCGCCGGCCAGCCGTACGCGCTTATCGGCCAGCCGGCCGGGGGAGCCTATGCTGACTGAGATCCCGTTCGAACACTTCGCCGCTCAGGCCGCGGCCTTCCCGGCCGGGCCGGCCCAGCTGGCGCTGGCCGCCGCCGCGGCCGGCAACAGCCGCGCCCGCCTGTGGCTCAACGCGGGCCGCGAGCCGGCCGGCGCCCTGTGGGACCAGGCCAACAACGTCGTTTACCTGGCCGGCCCGGCGCCAGCCGAAACCTGGGCGGCCCTGCAGCCGGACATCCGCGCGCAAGCCCTGGCCTTGGGCCGGCCGCGCTTCAGCCTGCGCCTGGCCGAGCCCGCGGCCGGTGACCCGGGCTGGCCGGCGGAGGCCGGCCTGGT
>JAEURL010000181.1 GCA_016789165.1 Anaerolineales bacterium
CCGAGGGCGTTGCCGCCGGCCGCCGCTGCGATGCCGGCCACATGCGTGCCGTGGCCCAGGCCGTGGTCGTCCTGCGGCGTGGTGGTGCCGCTGATAAAGGTCGTGCCCGAGATGATTTTGCCGGCCAGTTCCGGATGGGTCAGATCGATGCCGGTATCAATGATGGCGATCGTGACGGTCAGCGTCCCGGTGGTGACGTCCCAGGCCAGCGGCGCCTGAATAGCCGCCGGCCCGTACTGCAGGCCCCAGCCGGGATCGTCCGGCACCGTGTCCAACGCCCAAACCGGCTGCGCCATTTGCAGGAAGCCCGGCTGGGCGTGCGCCTGGGCGGCCGTTTCCGCCGCCAGACGCAGCACGCGCAGACCCAGTTTGGCCAGCTCCGCCGGCGTCTCGTCAGCCCCCCAGCCGCTGGGCGCGGCACCGGCGCGCACCAACACCCGGCGGTCCGGCCGGGTTTGCGCCGCGGCGGGAGGCTGGAGGACCAGCGCGCCCAGCACGAGCAGCAGGCCCGCGCCGGTCAGGGAAGAACCCAATCGCCTCCACATCGCAACTCATTATAATGGCCTCCCATGCCTCCCGCCCAATCCCTCCTTCGTCGGCCACGCGCCTGGGGCCTGGCCCTCCTCACCCTGGCCGCGCTCGCCGTTGCCTGGGGTCTGGCACGGCCGGACCTGCTCACCGCCGCCGATCAGACGCAGCCGCGCCTGGATCGGGCCGCGCCCGCCGGCGCCTGGCGGCAGACGTTCATGGCCGGCCACAACGGCCTGTCCGCGGTCGAGGTGCTGGCGGTGGTCTCGCCCTCCGCGCCGGCCGAGCGCTCCATCACCCTGCGCCTGCGCGGGCCGGATGGCGCGGTGCTGGCCGAGCGGACCGAAAGCGGTGTGGCCCACAACGCGGCGCTGCGGCTGGAGTTTGCGCCGCTGCCCGCCTCGGCCGGCCGGCCCTATACCTTGGAGATCGACGGGCAGGCCGTCGGGGTGTGGGGGTATAGCCTGGATGGCTATGTGCGCGGTGAGCTCCAGGCCAGTGGAGCCGCGCCGGCCGCGCCCCCGGTGCCGGACCTGCGCTTCACGACCTATTACACCTTTCTGCCGCTGGACATGGCCCGCGCTGCGGCGGCCGCGCTCGGGCAGCTGGCCGCGCGCGCCCTGCCGGCCTGGTTGATCCTCTTCGCGCCGGGTTTGCTGATTCTGGCGGCGGCCGGCCGGCGGCTGGCCTGGGCCTCGGCCTGGGAACGCTGGGGCGCGGCCCTGGCCCTCAGCCTGGCCGTGGCCCCGCTGGCCTGGCAATGGCCGTCGTTGGCCGGCCTGCGCTGGGGCCCGCTCAGCCTGAGCGTGGCTTACGCCCTGGCCGGCCTGGCCTGGCTCGCCACGCAGGCGTGGCGCTGGACGCGGCCCCGCGCCCCGGACGCCGCGCCGCCGGCCGGCCGCTGGTCCGGTTGGGAGGCGGCCCTGGCTGTCACGCTGTTCGTCGGCGTAATCGCGCGCTTCCTGGCCGTCCGTGATCTAGCGCTGCCGAGCTGGGTGGATTCGCCGCACCACCTGGCCATCGCGCGCCTCTTGGCCGAGACCGGCCAGGTGCCGGCCGGCTACCAGCCGGTGCTGCCGGTGGACACTTTCACGTACCACTTCGGCTTCCACGCGCTGGCCGTGGCCTTTCACTGGTTGACGGGCCTTGGCCTGGCCGAGACCTTCCTGTGGCTGGGGCAATTGCTGAACGGGCTGGCGCCCCTGGCGGCGGCCGGCCTGGTGCTGGCGCTGGGCGGCCGGAAGCCGGCGGCGTTCGGCGCCGCGTTCCTGGTGGGCCTGGTCTCGCTCTTCCCGGCCTACTACGTTTCCTGGGGCCGCTATACGCAGTTGACGGGCCTGCTGATCCTGGCGCCGCTGCTGGGCTTCACCTGGCGCTTGTTGCGCGCCGCCGGCGCGGACGCCTCCGCCAGCCGGCTCCTGATCAGCTTGGCCGCCGGCCTGGCGGCGGGGCTCGTCCTCACCCATTACCGGGTCTTGTTCTTCTACGCCACCTTCGTTGTCGCCGCCTGGCTGGTCAACGGCGCGCGCGGCTGGCGGCGCCTGGCGGCGGTGGCCGGCCTGTCGCTCGGCCTGTCAGCGCCGTGGCTGGTCCGCCTGGCCGCGCCGTGGCTGCTGCCCTCGCTGACCACGCCGGCTACGCTCACGGCCTACGCCGGCTACAACAACTTCCCCTTGGATTATTTCCGCAGCCCTTTGGAGCGCGCTTGGCTGGCGGTCGCGCTCTTGTCCCTGGCGGCCGGGGCCGTGCGGCGCGAGCGCGCCGCCTGGACGCTCGGGTTGTGGCTGGCGCTGACGGCGGGCCTGCTGAACGTGGGGCCGGGCTCCTGGCTGGTGAACAACAACGCCTGGGCCATCTCGCTCTTCCTGCCAGGGGCCGGCCTGGTGGGGCTGGGTTTCCAGATGGCCTGGGAGGGCGCGGGCCGGCTGTGGGCGCGGCCGGCCGGCGGGCTGCCCTGGGCCGGGGCCGCGCTGTGGGCGGTGCTGGCCGGCGCGCTGGCCTGGGCCGGCCTGCGCGGTTTCTTCGCTCAGGCGGCGGTGGTGAACCCCGCCACCGTCCTGGCCACCGCCGACGACCAGGCGGCCTTGGAATGGGTGGCGGCCCACACCCCGGCCACGGCCGTCTTTCTGACCAACAGCTGGAATTGGCAGGGTGATCTGTGGTCCTCGCCGGACGGCGGGGCGTGGCTGTGGATGCTCACCGACCGGCAGGCGACCATGCCGCCGGTGGATTACTCGTTTCAGGCGGAGTGGGAGGTCCAGGTGCTGGCCTTCAATCAGCAGCTAGCGGCGCTGACGGCCCAGCCCGGCTTCAGCGTGAGCGCGCCGGAGTTCCAGGCCCTGCTGCGCGGCGCCGGGGTGACGCACGTCTACATTGGCGCGCGGGGCGGGGGCCTGCGGCCTGAACTGTTTGCGGTTTCGTCTGATTTCCAGCTGCTGTACAGCAACGGGGCGGCCTGGGTGTTTGAGTGGCGGCCGGCCGCTCAGGGCAGGGGCAGGCTCACCTCGCCATTGGGCACGGGCTGGCCCAGGCCGTCCTGGACCGCCGGGCGCGTGCCATCGGCGGCCCGGTAGAGGCCGACGTAGAGGGTCAGCGGCGGCGGCGTCACGCCGGCCGGCCAGGTGAGGACGTGTTCGTCCAGCACGCGCTCGTCGGCGGCCCAAGCCGGGGTGGGATAGGCGCCGCCGCGCGGCCGTTGATCGCTCTGCGTCCAGGCGGTCTGCGGGGTGTCGCGCAAATGCACGAAGACCTTGTAGTCGTCGTCCGGCCGGCCGGCGGCCTGCCAGAGAAGCCGCACCCGCAGCCCGTGGCCCTCCGGCAGCGCCGCCGCCTCGTAGCCGATCAGCCGCAGGGTGCCCCCGAAGCGGTAATCGGCGGCCTGGGCCAGCGGCGCTGGCGCGGCCGCGGCCCGCACGACGAAGGGGACGCGCACGTCGTCGCCCAGGGGCTCGCCCGCCGGCCCGCTCACAGCCAGGCCGGGCCCGAAGACTCCCGTTTGCAGCCGCAGCCGCAGCATGCCCACCGCCGGGGCCGGGAAGCTCTCCCACACCAGGGTTTCATACGTATCGCAGAACGGGCGGCCGATCTCCCACAGGCGGGGCGGATAATTGCCGCCGCCGGCCCACGTGCTGCGCGCCCCATAGCCCTGGCCGTCCGGGCCGATCACTTCCAGTTGAACGGGATAGTTCGCGGCCGGCGTCGCGAGCGCCTCCCAGCACACGCCCAGCCGGGCCGGGCCGCCCGGTTGGCCGGGCTCCGGCGGGACATAGCCCAGCAACCGGAGGCTGCCGGCGAACGTGGCCGCTGACCCCGGCGCCAGGCGGGCCGCCTGGCTGGCGGTCATGGGCTGGGGTTTGGCATAGGCCGGCGCGATGACCGCGAACGGCGCGATCCAGCTGGCGCCGACGATGATCCAGGCCGCCGCGCGCCAGGCCCAGGTCCGCCAGCGGGCCGGCGTCAGCGCCTGCCAGCCGCCGACCAGCAGCAAGACCACCGAGGGCAGCGCCGGCAGCCAGTAACGGCCCACCATGAGGAAGGTGTCGTTCTGGGCGATCGAAAGCGCCGTAGACAGGCCAACCAGGCTGACCGGCGTCAGCACCAGCCCCCAGCCGATGGCGGCTGAAAACGGCCGGCGCCGGCCGAACACCAATCCGGCCCCGGCCGCCCCGGCGCCCAGCAGCCAGAGGGTGTACAACCCGCCCCAGGTCTCCAGGTTCCCCCAGCCATACGAGGCGAAGAATGTCCAGAATCCGTAGACGGCGGCGTTGGCCAGCGCGCCGGCCTGGCCGGCCTGGGCGCCGAGGTTGTCGAACAGGCGCTGCAGCGCGGCGAATTGGAAGACCTGGCCGGTGACGAACGGCATGGTGCTGAGCCAGGCGAGCGCGGCCAGCACCAGCAGCGCCAGGCCGGCTGCCGTCAGCGCCAGGCGCCGCCGGGAGACGGTGCGCATGGCCACCGCCAGCGGCACCAGGGCGGCCGGGATCAGGGCCAGGCCGTTCAGCTTCGTCAGCAGGGCCGCAAAGATCAGCACGCTGAGTATGATCAGC
>JAEURL010000198.1 GCA_016789165.1 Anaerolineales bacterium
CCACCCGGCCCCCCCCCCCCCGCCCGGGGGGGGGGGGCCCGGCGGGGGGCCCCCCCCGACGCGGACAGTCAGTGACTTACTGCGGCGCGTTCAGGAATTGCCCGAACAGGCCGGGGAAGTAGGTGAAGGAGCCGTCGCGCCCGACGTGCAGTGGGTGGGCGGCGTCCCACTGGACGACGTAGGACAGGACCACGTCGTTGGCGTCCAGGTCGGCGCCGTTGTGGAACTTGACGCCCTCGCGCAGCGTGAACGTCCACTCGGTCAGGTCGGCGTTGGCGGACCACTCCGAGGCCAGCGAGGCCACCACCTTGCCGGTGCCGGGCTCGTAGGCCAGCAGCGACTGCATCACCTGCTCGCAGGCGCGCAGGGCTTCGCCGTCGGTCTCGTCGGCGCAGTACAGGCCGGACGGCTCGCCGTTCTGGAGCCAGACGAAGGTGTCGCGCCCGCCGGGGTTCATCAGGGCGAACTGCTCGGCGCCGATGTCGGAGGCGTAGGCGCCCTCGACGTCGGCCTTGTAGGCCGCGCCGTTGCCGCCGTGGGCCACCGGGATCATGGGCACGTGCTGCTTGATCAGCTCATTGGCCTGGTCGTAGAACGGCTGGCGTTCCGCGGCCGTGGACTTGGTGGCGCCTTCCTTCAGGGCCTCCCAGACATCCGGGAAGCCGTTGCCGAACTGCTTGGAAGCGCCCTGGCCAAAGTGGTAATCCAGGAAGTTGGTGGCGTCCGGATAGTCGGCGCCCCAGCCCAGCAGGTGGAAGCCGTTGATCTCGCCGCGGTCGGCGGCGTCCAGGTAGGCGCCGGACTCCATGACCACGATCTCGGCCTCAACGCCGATATCCTTCAACTGGGCCTGGATGTCCTGGGCCACCACGCCCGGGTTGGGCAGGTAGCCGCGCACCACGTCGCGGTAGGTGATGGTGGTCTTGAAGCCGGGCAGCACGCCCTCTTCCGTCAGGATCTTCTGGGCTTCCTCGGGGTTGTACTCGTACCAGTCCTGGCCCTGCGAGAAGCCGAAGATGGCCGGGGGCATGAACTGGGTGGCCACGGACGAGCCGGCCGGGTAGAAGTTGTCCACCAGGCGCTTGCGGTCGATGGCCATGGCGAAGGCCTGGCGCACCCGCTCGTTGTCGAAGGGCGCGTAGGTGTTGTTCATGCCGACGTAGAAGACGTTGGTGCCGTTGCGCTTCTGCAGCTGCAGGTTGCTGTCGGCCTCGATCACGGCGAAGTCATCCGGGCCGGGGTTGTCGATGCCGTCCACGGTGCCGGCCTGCAGTTCCAGCAGGCGCTGGGCGCTCTCGGCGCTCCACTTGAAGATCACGGTCTGGGGGAGGGCGGGCGTGCCCCAGTAGCCGTCGAAGCGCGTGAACGTGATCTGGTTGCCGCGGTCCCAGCTCTCCAGCACGTACGGGCCGGTGCCGTTGGGCTTCTCGATCAGGTCGCCGCCGCCGCCGGTGGACTCGAGGTAGCCCGAGTCATTGATGGCGAAGGACGAGAAGGCGGCCTTGGCCGGGAAGGCCACGTCCGGCGCGCAGAGCGTGAACTTGACCGTGAACTGATCCACGGCCTCGATGGTCTTGAATTCGCCGCCGTAGTCGCAGTTGGGGGCCTCGTACTTCATGGGCTCGAAGGCCGGGGCCGGCACGGCGGTGGGCTCGGGCGCTTGAGTCGGCTCAGGCGCCTGGGTGGGCGCCGGGGCCTGGGTGGGCTGCGGGGCCGCAGTTGGCGTGGCGGCCGGCGCGCAGGCCGCCAGCAGCAGGCTGGCGGCGGCCAACCCGCTCAAGAGGCGGGCGAGCAACGATTGGCGTTTCATACGGATCTCCTCCAAAGAAAGTCAGGAAAAGCTGAACAAGTGACAGAGATCAGGTAGATGTTGGCCTAGGATCACCTTCTTTCCGAGAAAGACATAAATTGAAGCCGGCCCGTGAGGGTCCGGCCAGTATAGAGGCGGAGGGGCCGGCCGTCAACCTGAATGGCCGGTCACCCCATGCGGATCGAGGGCGTCGCGCAGGCCGTCGCCCACGAAATTAATGCTCAGGACGGTGAGCAGGATGAGCGTGCCGGGAAAGAACCACAGCCAGGGGGCCTGTTCCAGGTACTGGTAGGCGCCGTCCAGCATATTGCCCCAGGTGGCGGTGGCGCCCTGCACCCCCAGCCCCAGGAAGCTGACGTAGGCCTCCGAGATGATGGCATTGGCCACGCCCAGGGTGGCGCTGACGATCATGGGCGCCAGGGTGTTGGGCAGCAGGTGGGTGAAGATGATGCGGACGTTGGAGACGCCCAGCGCCCGCGCGGCGGCCACATATTCGCGCTCGCGCAGCGAGAGCACGTTGGCGCGCACAATGCGCGCCAGGTACATCCAGGAGGTGGCGCCGATGATCAGGATGATCATCAGCACGCTGCCGGTCAGCTCGCGGCCGAGCAGGTGGAAGGTCGGCAGGCCGCCGCCGAAGAAGCGCGCGCCGATGATCAGCAGGAACAGGCTGGGGATGTTGAGCATGGCCTCGGTGAAGCGCATCAGGGCGCTGTCCACCCAGCCGCCATAGTAGGCGGCCACCGCGCCGATGACGGCGCCCAGCACCACCTCCATCAGGGCGGCGGCGACGCCGATCAACAGCGAGATCTGGCCGCCGTAGATGGTGCGGGCGAAGATGTCGCGCCCGATCACGTCGGTGCCGAACCAGTGCGCGGCCGAGGGCGCGCGCAGCTTCTCGCTCGTGTCGTTGCAATTGGCCCAGGCCTCGCCGCTCACCGTCTGCTGGAGCGGCGCGCAGTAGCCGCGCGCCCAGATCGGGCCGCCGAAGGAGACGAACAGGACCAGCAGGCCGAGCACCGCCGTCCCGACCATGGCCATGCGGTGGCGGCGGAACCGGCGCTGGGCCAGCGCCATCGGCGAGAGTGAAGGCGAGGCCGGGGCCAGACCTTCGGCCAGGTCGACGACGGCGGACGGGCTGGAGGCGGTGGTCATGCGGCCTTCACCCCAGCCGGATGCGCGGATCCAGGAATGAGTAGAACACGTCGGTGATGATCTGGAAGACCACCACGGCCGCGGCGATCAGCATCAGGATGCCCATCAGCATTGGGAAATCGGCGCGCTCGGTGTGGTCGATGAACAGCCGGCCCATGCCCGGCCAGGCGAAGATGCGCTCGGTGACCACCGCGCCGGCCAGCAGGAAGGGCAGGTCCAGGCCGATGATGGTGATGAAGGGCAGGGCCGCGTTCTGCAGGGCGTGCCGCCACATGGCCTGGGAGCGGTTCAGCCCCTTGGCGCGCGCCGTGCGGATGTAATCCTGGTTGAGCACCTCCAGCATGCTGGAGCGCACGAAGCGGCTGTAGCCGGCGATGCTGATGATCGAGAGCGTGGTCACCGGCAGCACCATGTGGCGGGCCAGCTCGCCCCAGGTCTTGCCGGCCGCCGGATCGAACATGCCCACCGTGGGCAGGTAGGGCAGGCCCCAGCGCTTGAAGTTGACGGCGAAGATGTACATCAGCGTCAGGGCCAGCCAGAAGACCGGCATGGAGAAGCCGACAAACGAGAAGGCGGTGATGACGTTGTCGGCCAGCGAGTACTGGCGCGCGGCCGAATAGATGCCGATGGCCAGCGAGGCCACGACGATGACGAGCTCGGCCGTCACCATCAGCAGCAGGGTGTTGGGCAGGCGGTCGGCGATCATGTCCAGCACCGGCCGGCGCGTGACCAGCGAGTTGCCGAAATCGCCGCGCAGCACACCCTTCCGCTGGCCGGGCGTTTCCGGCACCCCATCGCCGTCCATGTCCAGCTTCATCCAGTCGTTGCCCACCAGCCAGACCAGGTATTGGACGTACACGGGCTGGTCCAGACCCAGCATCCGGCGCAGCCGGATCTTGTCCTCCGGGCGCGGCGGGTTGCGGGCGCCCAGGGTGGCCACCGGGTCGCCGAAGCCCTGCATCAGCGCGAAGAGGATCACGCTGATGATCAGCAGTTGCGGGACGGCCTGCAGCAGCCGGCGCAGAATGTAAGTGGTCATACGGGGGCCGCGCCCGCTCCAGCCCCTCCTCCCGGAAGGGAGGAGGGGCCGGTTAAGGGCGGAGACGGTTAGCGGTTTACGGCGCCACCGACCAATCGCTGGCGTTCCAGAACGGCGTCGGGCCGGAGAGGTTGACGCCCTGGAGCCCGCTGTTGATCGACCACAGGTCCGGGTCCTTCCACATGCCGATGTACAGGACTTCGTCGTACATCTTCTGCTGGATCTCGCGGTAGAGGGCCAGGCGGGCGGCCGGGTCGGCCGTGACGGCCTGCTTCTTCAGCAGCTCGTCCATGGCCGGATCGCAGTAGCCCTGCCAGTTGGCGCCGTCCGGGTTGTCGGCGCTGGTGACCTCGGAGCACAGCCAGTTGTTGGAGGCCTCCGGGTCCGGCGGGCCGTTGGGCGACTGGGAGTATTCGGAGATGTCGTACTCGCCCAGCGCCTGCGGGCCGCCGTCGTTGTAGTTGTTCCAGAAGATGTCCGAGGAGTGGTTGATCAGCTCAACGCCGATGCCCACCTGGGCCCACTGCTGCTGGACCACGGCCTGGACGTTCTTGCGCAGCTCGCGGGTGGTGGTGGCGTAGCGCAGCACCAGTTCCACGCCGTCCTTGTCCCGGGTGCCGTCGCCATTGCTGTCCACCCAGCCGGCCTCGTCCAGCAGGGCCTTGGCCTGCTCGGGATCGTAGGGATAGGGCTGCAGGCTGTCGGTGGCGAAGCCGGGGGTGTTATCCCAGAAGGTGGCGTTGACCGGGTTGATATCCGGCTTGAGCAGGTCTTCGACAATGCTGAAGCGGTCGGTGGCCAGGGCGATGGCCTGGCGCACCTTCACATCCAGCATGGCCGGGTGGGCGGTGGCCGGGTTGACGTTCAGGAACCAGCTCTCGTTGTAGCCGCCGGGGGTGGCCACCACCTTGACGTTGCCGCCGGCTTCCAGCCGGTCGATCTGATCCGAGGACAGGAAGATGCCGATGTGGGTGTCGCCGGCCAGGATGGCGGCCTCTTGCGCGGCGTCATCGGGCACGATGCGGATGAAGACCTGCTCCAGCTTGGGCGGCTTGACCCAGTTGGAGTTGGCCTTGAAGCTCAGGTGGCTGCCGGATTCCCACTCGCTGAAGACAAACGGGCCCACGCCGACGGTCGGGGCGCGGTTCCATTCCGCGTTGTCCAGCGTGCCATCCTTCTCGAACACCGGCTGCAGCACGTGCTTGGGCAGGACGTAGTCAAAGATCTGGGTCAGCCACGGGGCGAACGGCTCTGTGAAGTGGACCACCACCGTCTGCGGGTCCGCGGCCTCGACGCCGGACACGAAATCCTCGTACGGATAGCGCGTCTGGACGATGTTCTTCTCCGACATCACCATGTCGTAGGTGAAGACGAAGTCGTCGGCGGTCAGGGGCGTGCCGTCGCTCCAGGTGACGTCCGGGCGCAGCTTGAGGGTCAGGGTCTTGCCGTCGGCGCTGATGCCGCCGTTGTCGGCGGACGGGATCTCGGTCACCAGCTCCGGGAAGGCCTGGTTATTGGCGTCGAAGGACCAGGCGCCCTTCAGCCAGAACTGGCGCGTGATGTCCGAGAACCACATCGACGAGTAGAGCGGGTTGAGGTTATCCGGCTCCTGCACGAAGGTGATGTTGGCGGTGCCGCTGAAATTGGCGGCGGGCGCGGCGGTCGGCTGCGGGGCCGTGGTGGCGGCCGGGGCCGCCGTGGCCTGGGCGGCCTCAGTGGGCTGCGGCGCGGCGGTCGGCGTGGCGGCCGGCGCGCAGGCGGCTAGCGCCAGGCTGGCGGCGGCCAGCCCGCCCAGAATGCGGGCGATCACGGGGGTGCGCTTCATGGTCTTCTCCTCCAGAAACAATGCGGCGTCGATCTGACGGGCAGGGAGAGAAACGCCAAAGTACAGGCTCGGTGGACGGCCCTCCTTCCAGCACTATGTAGTTGCGCCGGGTTGCGAAGCAGGGTGAGTATAGAAGTGACCCTGTCAGGCGTCAACCCAGATTCGGGGGAGTTTGGCAAACTGCCGCCGGGAGGTATACCGCCGGCCGGTGCCGGTGGTTCAAGCCCGGTCAGCGCAGGCTGTAGGCGGCCAGCAGGCCGGCCGCGGCCAGGCCCACCAGGCCGTATTCCAGCCAGACGCGGCGGGTCAGCCGGCCGGCCAACTGCTGGCCGGCCAGGCCGGCGGTCAGGTAGAAGACCACCATCAACAGGGCGGCGGCGGCGCCGGTGCCGATGCGCCAGTAAAGGACCGCCCACAGCGCCTCGGCGCAGATCAGGCCGACCACGGCCGCGTACACGGCG
>JAEURL010000214.1 GCA_016789165.1 Anaerolineales bacterium
CCGTCACCCACCAGCGGCATCCAGGCCGGCGGGTAGATGGCCTGCGCTCCGAGCACGGCCTCGGTCAGCCGCAGCGCCTGAAAAGCCGCCCGCCGCAGACCGACCTTGACGGCCGCCGGGGCGCGGGCGCCCAGGCGGCGAATGAACGACTGCATAACGGTCTTTCCTTTGTGTGTGGTGAACGGGCGGCGGCCGCCACTAACTGGCGGCTGGTCGGATCCAGCGGCCGGCCAGCCGGGCCAGCCGCCGCCGCAGCCATTGGCCGGCGCTGAGCACAGCCGGGCCAGGCCGGCCCGCCCGCCATTGCGCGGCCGCCCGGTGGGCGTAGAGCGGCTCCCACAGCTCGGCCGGAATCTCCTGCGGGGCCTCCAGCAGGGCCTGGAACGTCGACAGCGCCGCGGCGGCCTGGCCGGAGTTCAACTGCGCCACCGCCTCCTGGTAGCCGGCCCGCTCGGGCCAGCCGGTGCGAGGGAAGATCTGGGTCTGTTTCTCGATCTGGAAGAGGCGCCGGGCTATCCCGAATTCGCGGGCGGCCGCCGCGCGGTCGCCCAGGTGCTCCGATTGTAATACGCCGGAGTAGTAGTGAAACAGCCCGGCGTACGCCGGCACCTCCTGGACCAGCGCGGCAAACC
Organism: Anaerolineales bacterium; assembly: GCA_016789165.1. Lineage (GTDB taxonomy): Bacteria > Chloroflexota > Anaerolineae > Anaerolineales > UBA6663 > SpSt-583. The sequence continues at coordinate 633 of JAEURL010000214.1, forward strand.
CCAATCCGGCCAGGCGCGTGAACGCCTCCGGCGGCCAGGCGCGCGGGCCGTCCAGCTGCGCGAGCCGCTGCTGATAGCGATAGGACGTGGGGTGGTCGCCCCGCAGCAGCGCGATCTCCAGCAGCCGGAACAGCGCGCCGCGGTAGATCATGTCCGGCTGGTTCTGGCGCTCCTTGCGGGCGGCCAACTGCTGCAGGTAGCGCTCGGTGAGCGCGGCGGCCTCGGCCCGGATCGCGGGCCACGGCAATTCGCCCGGCAGAACGCCGGGGGCGCGGGCCGCCAAGACAAACAGCCCCTTCTGGCCCGAGGTGCCGCCTTGAAAGAAGCAGCGCACGTCCTGCGCCTGATGGTCGGCCAGAACCCGCGTGATCCCGGCTGGCGAGAAGATGGTCAGGTGATAGCCCGGCGACAGCACGTCCGTGATGTCACTCTCCAAGCCCTGGGTGATCACGGCGCCGTTGGGGGTCGTCAGCAGCAGGACCCCGGCCGGCTTGAGGAGCTTGAGCGCGGCCGCCACCAGGGCGCCGGGCTGCCCGACGTGCTCGATGACGTCCGAGATCAGGACGCAGTCAAAGGTCTCCGGCTCAAAAGCGCCCTCGGCCAGGTAGCCGGAGCGGATGTTGATCTCCAGCAGCTGGGCGCCGGCCTGGCCGAAGTCTGAAGGCTCCAGGCCCTGCGCGTCCCAGCCGCACTCCGCCGCGATCGACACCGCGAACCCGAAGGCCGTGCCCACATCCAGGAAGCGCGGCCGCGTGCCGGCGGCCAGCGCCGGGGCCAGGGCGTGCTGCAGGAGGGTGACCAGCAGGGCCGAGTGCTCGATGCCGGCCCCGTATTCCACGTAGAACTTGATGTCGGAGGGGGTGTAGGCGGTGTTGCTGCCGATGTAGTGCTCGTCCAGCAGGCGGGCGGCGTCGAAGATGGTCTGGCAGGCCTGGCAGGCCACGAACTGGCACTGGCCGGCCAGGCGCAGGTGCGGCACGGTCAGGAGCGGCCGCACGGCGCCGCCGCAGACCAGGCAGCGCTGGCCGGCCGGCTCGAACTGGGAGGGCATGGGCTTCCTTTCGGCTGGGCCGGGGCGGGCCTGCTGCGCGCCTGCGCCGGCCCCGGGCTCAGCAAGTATAGCCGCAGTCCCCGCCCCGCCGGCCTCAGGCCAGCTCCCCGCGCCGGGAGGCCAGCAGCAGGCCGGCCGCCCCCAGCCCCAGAGCCAGGATGCCCAGGCTGAATACGGCGCCGGCGTTGAAGGCATCGTGGATCCAGCCGCCGACCGGGCCGGCCACCAGCGGCGCCAGCCCGAACATGCTGACCGCCAGCAGGGATTGGGCCGTCGCCGCCCGCGCTTCGGGCGTGCGCTCGGTGACCAGGCGCACGGTCACCGTGAACCACAGCCCGTACCCCAGCCCCTTGAAAATGGAGAAGAAGACGACGGCGTTGGGGTCCGGCACCAGCACCCAGCCGAGGTAGGCGCCGGCCATCAGGCCGTAAGCCAGGATCATGGCCGGAACGCCGCGCAGGCGCCGCATGAGGCGCTCGCCCAGGAACATGGTCAGGATCTCGGCCGTCGCCGCACAGGCGATCATCATCCCGATCAGCAGATCGCCGCCGCCCAACGCGCGCGCGTAGATGCCGCCAAAGGTCATGGCCAGGCTGTTTGAGATCGAGGCCAGGAAGGTGGCCACCAGCAGGCTGACCAGGCCGGGATCGCGCAGCAGGTCGGCGGCCGGCTGGCGCTCGGACGGGGCGCTGGCCGGCAGCTCCTCGAACTGGCCGCCCAGCCAAATCACCGGCAGCACGAAGAGCGGGGCGACGATGAACATCGGCTGGAAGCCAAACCATTGCCACAGGCCGCCGAAAGCCAGGGCGCTGGCCGCGTAGCCCAGCGACCCCCACAGCCGCATGCTGCCGAAGTTGAGGTTGTGGCGGCGGGCCGCCCGGGCGATCAGGCTGTCCGACACCGACATGAGCGGGCTGCCGGCGATGGCCATCAGCAGCATCAGCAGCGCGATCCAGCCGAACGTCCGTGCCTGGCCGAGCAGAAAGAGGGTGGCCGCCTGCCCCGCCAGCGCGATCTGCAGGATCGCCACCCGCCAGCGCCGGCGGTCGGCCAGGGCCGCGATCGGCGTGGCCAGGCCCAGCATCATCACCGGGCCAAGGACCGACAGCCAGCCGATCTGCTGCCCCGTGATGCCCAGCTCGGCCAGGTAGACGTAGAGGTAGGGCATATAGGCGCCGGCCCCCAGGAAGTTGATCAGGTAATACAGCGCGCCGAGCCGGAAAATCTGCGTCGCCTGGGGCGCAACCGCGGGGGAGGAGGTGGCCACAGCCGTCTTTCTAATCGCTGAGCGCGATGCACACGAGGCCAACGACGCTCAGCCCAGCCCAAAAAGCGAACGGGGCACCCGGCGCCACGGCCGCCAGGGCATTGCCGAGCGGCGGCGCCAGCAGGGCGCCGAGGCCGATGAACATCATGTTGAAGCCCATGGCGGTCCCGGCCGAGGAACCGTCGACCCCCTTCGTCTCGATCACGGCGGTGTTGAGGATGGCCATGAAGCCGTCGCGCACGACGCCGGCCAGGAGCACGGCCGCCCAGATCGCGCCGCCCTGCAGGACCGTGAGCAGGCCGATGCCGGCCGTGATCATCGTCCCCATGCCCAGCAGCATCCCTTTGCGCGCGCCCAGCCGGTCCGATGACAGGGCGATCGGGAGCACGCTCAGCAGGCTGACGGTGTGAAAGGCGCCCAGCGCGCTGTCGGCGGTCACGGCCGGCCAGCCCAGCCCGCGCAGATAGGTGGGCAGGTAGCCCAGCAGCCCCTGGATGCCGCCGCTGATCCCCATCACGGCCAGGCCCAGCAGCCACACGTTCCGCAGCCGGGCGATGGCGGCCAGCGTTGCCCGCATCGGGCGGGCCGGCCGGGCGGCGTCGGCCGCGGCGGTGGGCGCCGCCGGGGTGAAGGCCCACGGGATGGCCAGGGCGGCAGCCAGCGCCCCGTAGCCGAAGAAGACGTTGCGCCAGCCGCCCAGCCAGGGAGAGAGCAGCGAAGCGCTGACCAGTGAACCGACCAGGAACCCGAGCGCCATGCCCATCGCCAGGGCGCCATTGGCCAGCCCCAGCTCGCGCCGCGGGAACCAGGCGGCGGCCGACTTGACGTTGTTCATGACGATCAGGGGCGTCACCAGCCCGAAGCCGAGCACCATCGCCAGCAGGGAGACGATGTCCGTCGCGGTGCCGCGCAGCGCGCCCGCCAGGCCGGCCAGCAGGCAGCTCACGATGAGCACGCGCCGGGGGCCGAAGCGGTCGCCAATGGCGCCGCCGAGCACGCCAACGATCATCGTGGGCAGGCCGCTTAGGCCCCAGACCAGGCCGGCCTGCACCAGGCTTAGTTTCAGCTCGCGCGAGATCTCGGGCAGCAGGACCGTCATGGCCATGGACGGGATCGCCACCGCCACGGAGTTGGTCAGGGCCGAGAAGACCAGCATGACCCATTTGAGGCGGGCCTGGTCGGGCTGGGCTCGGTTTTCCAGATGGGTTCGTTCGGGGGCGAGGGTGTCAGAGTCCATAGCGGGCGCAGTCGTTTCAATAGGATAGGCCGAAGCCGAAAGGATAGAGCGGATTCTCTGAATCGCAGGGCACGTCCGGCTTCTGGCGGCGGACGGCCTCCATCGACGAGGGCAGCTCGAACGGCAGTTTGCCTTCCGGTCGGGCCCGGCCGAAGAGCACATCCAGGACGGCGGCGTCGCTGGCGCCGAAATCGGCCAGCAGCGCCCGGGCCGCCGCGCTGATCTCGGGGATCACGGCCGGCCGGTCCATCCACACCACCACGAGGCCGGGGACAGCCCGCAGCACGGCCAGGATCTCGGCCAGCGCCTCCCCCTTGAAGTCCAGGTCGCCATGATGGAAGTCACGCGCCATCGGGTTGGGGGTGTCGACGGGCTGCCAGGGGGTGCTCAGGCGCAGGATGGCGAAGTCGGCCGCCGCGGGCGTGGCCACCACCTCGCCATAGCCGGCCGCCACCGTCGGGTCCACGTTGCGCAGGTAGAGGCGCGGCCGGCCGGACAACGGCAGGGCCGCGCCCTCGT
>JAEURL010000219.1 GCA_016789165.1 Anaerolineales bacterium
CAGCGGCTCGAGGGGCGCATTGACGAACATGGCCCAGAGCACCAGGGCCGTGATCGTCACCGTCGCCCACACGGCCTCCGGCCGGACGAGCGCGGAGATGGTGGGGACGCTCTCCTCTTTGCCGCCGGCCGGCTCGTCCACACCGCGCGGCAGGGAGAGGCCGCCGTCTTTGCGCACGCGCCAGAAGTGCAAGCTCATCAGGAACAGCACCGCCAGCGGGATCACCGACAGATGCAGGCCGTAGAAATTGAGCAGCGTGGCCGGCCCGATCTCCGGCCCGCCCAGCAGGAACTGGGACAGCCCGTTGCCGATGACGGGGATGTAGGCCAGGATGCCCGTGCCGACCGTGATCCCCCAATAGGCCAGCTGGTCCCACGGCAGCAGGTATCCGGTGAAGTTGGCCACCACGGTGAGCAGGAGCAGCGCCAAGCCGATCAGCCAGTTGAAGGCGCGCGGCTCGCGGAAGGCGCCGGTAAAGAAGACTCGCAGCAGATGCAGCGCCGCCACGATCACGAGCGCGTTGCCGGCCCAGTGGTGCAGGTTGCGAACGAGCTGCCCGAAAGCCACCTGGGTGTTCAGCGCCAGGATCGATTGATACGCCTGGTCCGGCGCCGGCACATACACGAACATCAGCATCGCGCCGGTTGCGGCCAGCAGCACCACGAGCAGCGCCGAGAGCCCGCCCAGACCCCAGGTATAGGTGAAGCGCAGCGTGCGGGCCGGCACTTGGGCCGGGTGCAGGTGCAGGATCAGGTTGTTCATCACCAGCCGCAGCCGGCTGCGGCGGTCGCCCGTGAACGGCTCGCGCACCGCGCTGCGCCAGAGTTTCCCCCACAGTGACCGGACCCCGGTCGGTTGCTCGTTCATTGTTTTTGACTCCCTTGGCCTGGTGGCCTCCCCCACGATAGCCGGCGCGTGTGGAAAGGTGATGGAGACGGCCGGCCCGCCCGGCTCATAGCGCGTTTAGCCGGCCTCCACCACTTCTCCATCGCCGGCCGGTATCGTATGAGCCAGGCAAGCGCAAACGCGCTCTTTCAAGGAGATCACCATGTTCAAGAAAATCATCATCGGAACGCTGGCCGTGATCCTGGTCGGCGCGGCGGCGGTGGGCGTCTACGATTGGACCCGCACGACACCGGCGGAGGCCGCTCAAGCCGATAGGGGCGGCGGCCAACCGGGTCAGGGCCAGGGCTGGCGCGGCGGCCAGACTGCGGCCGGGAACGGCGCCCCGGCGCCGGCCAGCGAGCCCCAATCCGTGCCCAGCACCGCCTGGACCACAGAGGCCGGCGTGGTGCAGAAAGTGGACCTCACCGGCCTGAGCGTCACCACCGAGGCCGGGCAGCTGCTGTGGATCCAGCTCGGCCCCAACCGCTTCTGGAGCGCCAGCATCAGCTTCGCGGCCGGCGACCCCGTGACCGTGACCGGCTTCATCGAGAACGGCCAGTTCATGGCGGCCAAGATCGTCAACGACGCCAGCGGCCAGGCCTTGACCCTGCGCAACGACAGCGGCCAACCGCTCTGGACGGGCGGCAACGGCAATCATTAGCCCGCGGCCCTTGAGAGGCTATCCCCGCCCGCACAATTCAGGCGGGGATGGTCCGTTTAATGCCGGCGGCGCCGGCCCGTATCCGGCGCGGGCAGCCGGCGTCTTAACGAGTGGAAGCTTATGGGGCACAACGAGGCCGAACTATTAGAGCGGGCGCGGCAGCTGGACGACGAGGCCCTGACCGAGATTTATCAGGCGCTGAGCCCGGCGCTGTATCGCTACGCCCGCCGGCTGCTGGAGGATCCGCTGGAAGCGGAAGAGGTCGTGGCCGAGGCCTTCCGCCGCCTGCTGACCGCCTTCAGCCGGGGCCAGGGGCCGCGGGAGCATCTGGCGGCGTACCTCTACCGGGTTCTGCACAACCTCGTCACGGACCGCTTCCGCCGCCGGCCGCCGCCTGATCTGCCGTTGGAAGACGAGCTGACGGACGGAGCCGCCGGCGATCCGGCCCGGTCCGGCGCCGCGCAACAGTCGGCCGCGCGGGCGCGGGCGCTGCTCCAGCGGCTGACGCCCGAGCAACGCCTGGTCATCACCCTGAAGTATTTCGAAGGCCTGGACAACGCCGAGATCGCGGCCGTGCTCGAGAAGCCGGTCGGCGCCGTCAAGGCCTTGCAGCACCGCGGCTTGGAGGCCTTGCGCCGGGCCCTGGCCCGCGAGGGCTGGACGGCCGAAGGAGTGTGGGCATGAGGGAGTTTGCCGAGCGGCTGGATGCAGCCCTGGCCGGCCACGCCGCGCCGGACCCCGAGACCGCGCCGCTGCTGGCGGCCGTGCACGTCCTGGAGCCGCTGCGGGCCATCCCGCCGCGCCCGGCAGCGGCGGAGCAGGCCGGCCGCCAGGCGTTTCTGAACGAGGCCGCGGCGCTGCGCGGCCAACGGCCGGCGCGGGCCGTATCGCCCGGGCCGGCAGCGCGTCCTACTGGGTGGAAACTCAACCTCTTCCGAAAGGAGCTTTCTCCCATGAACGTGCTCGTCACCCTGGTCCTGGTCGCCTCGCTGACTCTCGGCGGGGCCGGCGCCACCGTCTACGCCGCGCGCGACAGCCTGCCGAACGCCCCGCTGTATGGCGTCAAGCTCGCGGCCGAAGACCTGCGCCTGGAGCTCGGGCGCAGCCCGCAGACCCAATTGACCACCTTGCTGGAGCTGACGCAGACGCGGGCGCAGGAGATGCTGCGCCTGGCTCAGGCCGGCGAGGCGGTGCCGCCGGTCGTGGCCAGCCGGCTGCAGACCCATCTGGCGGCGGCCTTGCACGAGGCCGCGCAGTTGGGCGACCCCGAGCTAACGGAGGCCCTGCTGCAGATTGAGCAGCAGACCCGAACCCAGCTGCAGATCCTGGCCCAGGCCCGCCAGTCCGCGCCCGGCGACCCGGGGCTGCAGCTGGCGGAACAGGCCCTGCTCCAGGCGCGCGTCCTGGCCCAATGGGGCGAGGGTGCGCCGGCCCAGTTCCGCACGCAGCAGCGCGCCGGCGGGGCCGCACCCGAGGCCGGCGATGGGCCCGGCGCTGGAGCGTGTCTGAACGGCACGTGCACGCCCGAATATGACGGCAACAGCTACGGCCCCGGCCCCGGCAACCCGGCGGTGACCCCGACGGGCGGCCACAACCAATACGGCCCCAACCCCAGCACGCCCGACCCGGCCGCCACGCCCGCCAACAACCCGAACCGCTACGGCCCCGGCCCGCTCAACACCCCGCCGGCCGAGGCCACCGGCACGCCGCAGCCGGATGGGAACCGTTATGGCCCCGGCCCGAACGATCCCGGCGCCACGCCCGCCGGGGGGCAGTCTGACCCCGGCCCCGGCCCGCAGCCCACCCAACCCGCGGATCCCGGAAACGGCGGCGGCTATGGACCGGGCCCGGTCAGCTCACCGCCCGCTGAGGCCACCTGTACGCCTGAGCAGGACGGCAACAGCTACGGGCCCGGCCCCGGCAACCCCAGCGTGACGCCGTCCGGCTCCGGGAACAGCTCCGGGCCGAACATGCCGGAGCCGGCGGCGACCCCGCCGCCCGGCCGCGGCCAACCCTGAGACGGAGCGTACCCGGTCCGGTCTCTGGAAACCTGATTAAGAACGACGCGCGGGGCTATTGGAGCGCCCAGCGCGTCGTTTTGGGAGTCCCGGCGCCGGCTGGCTCAGGGCTTGGCGGCGGTTACGACAGGGCCGCCGCCACCGTGAAGACGGCCGCCACGACGATGAGGAGCGTGCAAGCCACCGCCACATAGGTCTGCAGCCGGCTGTTGGCATGCCGGCCCATCAGCGCCCGGTCGCTGGTCAGCCGGATCAGGTAATAGAAGACGAAGGGCAGGCCGAGGGCATTGATAATCTGCGTGACCAGGGCCACCTGGAAGAGCGACACCGGCACCACCAGGGTCAGGGTCAGGGCCAGCGCCAACTGCACGGCATAGATGATGTAGAACGTCCGGCTCTGTTTGAACGAATCGTTCAGGCTGCCGGCCACCCCGAAGAATTCGGCGAAGGCGTAGGCCGTGGACAGCGAGACGATCACCAACCCCATGAAGCCGGCGTTCAGGATGCCCACGGCGAACAGGGTGCCGGCCAGTTCCCCGGCGAAGGGCTTGATCGCCAGGGCGGCCTGCTCCCCGGATACCAGCGGGATCTGGTGCGTGAACAGGGTGGCCGCCGTCGCCACGATCATGAAGAACGAGAAGAAGTCCGTCAGGAAGGCGCCCCAGTAGGTCTCCAGCTGCGCGTAACCGATCTTGCCCTGTTCGATCTTCTTGTCATAGGCAAAGCTGCTGATGAAGAACTGGCCCCACGGGGTGATGGTGGTGCCGAGCACACCCAGGCCGATCACCAGGTAGTCCCGCAGATACTGCGGGGTGACCGCAACGCCCTGCGGATAAAACACGTTGCGGAGCGCCAGCCCCCAATCCGGATTGGCCCGCACCGCCGAAACGATGTAGACAACATAGAACAGGCTGGTGAGCAGCATCAGGCCCTGGGTCAGCTTGTAGTTCCCGCGCACGATGAAGACAAACGAGAAAGCGACGACGGCGACGACGACCAGCGGCGCCAGCGGGAGCCGCAGCATCTGGCAGGTGGTCTCGATGGCGGTCAGTTCGGTGATGAGCGTGCCGACGTTGGCGATCAGCAGCACGCCGAAGATAAACAGCGCGGCCCGCACCCCAAACCGCTCCCGGATCAGGTCGGCCAGCCCTTTGCGCGTGATGAGGGTCAGGCGCATGCCCATCTCCTGCGTCAGCCCAAGCAGGAGCGTGATCCAGAGCAGCGCGAACAAGATGGGGTAGCCGAGCGTGGCGCCGGCGACCGAGTACGTGGCCACGCCGCCGGCGTCGTTGTCGGCCATGGCCGTGATGGTGGCCGGGCCGAAGACGGTCAGAAACACCAGGAGTTTCTTCCACAGGCTGCGCCAGGGGCGGCGCGCCGGGGCGGTCATGGGAACGGGCATGGCGGCAGCTTTCGCGGCGCGGGACGGCCGGGCTCAGCGGTACATGCGCGGCAGGCGCTTCTTCCAGGCCGTCGGAATGATCTTGTCCAGGGCGTCGTCGGCGGTGACGATGCCGTGCAGCCGGCCGCCCGGATCGACGACGGGCACGGCCAGCAGGTTGTACTTGGCGACCACCCGCGCCACCTCGTCCTGGCTGTCGGTTAACTCCACGCTGACCGGGTGCTGGCGCATGAACCCCTCGACCGGGGCGGCCGGATCGGCCATGACCAGGTCGCGCAGGGAGAAGGCTCCCAGTAAATGCTCCGCCTCGTCGGTGACGTACAGGTCGTGGATGACCTCCAGATCGTCCCCCAGACGCCGCACGGTCGTGACCACGTCCGCCGCCGGCTGTTCCGGCCGCACGGTGATGAACTCGGTCGTCATCAGGCCGCCGGCGCTGTCCACGGGGTAGGTCAGCAGCTTGCGGACGTCGGCGGCCTCGTCCTGCTCCATCAGCTTGAGCAGTTCCTGGCTGCGGTCCTCGGGCATCTCGGCCAGCAGGTCGGCGGCCTCGTCCGGCGCCATGGCCTCCAGCACGTCGGCCACCTTCTCGTCCGACATGGTCTCCACCAGGCTCACCTGGAAATCGGTCTCCACCTCCTCCAGGGTATCCGCCAACCGTTCCAGGTCCAGGCTTTCCAGCAGCTTGTCGGTCTCGGGCCGGTTGAGGTGGCTGATCAGTTCGGCCAGGTCGGCCGGGTGGAGGTCAGCCATCTTGTCGCCGGTGACGCGCAGCCGCATGGGCTGTCCGCCGGGCAGCAGCTCGACGTTGTCCCAGGCGATCATGCCGCCGGCCAGCGGCCGGCCCAGACTGGCGGCCACGCGCGCCGCCGCGCGGGCCAGGCCCAGCCGGCGCAGGAGGCCCAGCCCGCCCACGTCGACATTGGCGACGTAGAAATGGCCGTTGACGCGCGCCAACTCCAGGTCGTTGACGCGGACCACGCGCACGCCGTCGGTGTCGATGATCTGCTGGTCCAGCACGTCGCGGGCCAGGAAGAGGTCGGCCTCGCCCGGCTGATAGGGGTGAAGCTCGGCGCGCCGGCAGTTGAGGGGGATAGCTGGGGCAATCAGAACGGCGACGGCCTCGTAGGGCACCAGCAGCAGGCCGCCGGGCTGCCGGACCGCCAGCGCCACCACCACCGGATGCGGCATGCCGCCGGCGACGGCGGCCAGGACATCCTCCAGCCGGCCGACCGGCTCGCCGTCCACGTCACTGACCCGCACGCCCAGCAAATCGCTGAAGTACGCCATATGCGCCTCCCTGGCCGACCGGCCGGAGAAAGGGAGCTTCAATTGGGCAGGCAGACGCGGCGGGTTCCGAGGCGGGCCGCCAGCGCAGCAGGCTGCTCTAACAAACAGCCCCACGCCAGGTGAGCGCGGGGCCGGCCGACTGCGCCGAACAAAGCGATCAGGCAGCCAAAGCGCGCGCCTCAACTGGCGGGAAGGGGCTGGACCGTTTATGGTCCGGATCGAGCGAAGGTCCGTCGTCCATATTCGCTTACGTCAATCACGCGCAGTGTAGACCCGCCCTTTCCAGGGGGTCAAGTCCAAATGTCAGTGTTGTGACCTGACTAAGGGCAGGGGCGCAGCGGGCCGGCGGCCAGGCAGGTTACGCCCGCGCTTCCGTCCGGGCGGCCAGCAGAGCCAGGCCCAACAGGGCGGCGAAGATCAACCCGAGGCAGAGGGGGATGATCTCCAGCGAGACGCGGCGCGCCAACACCCCGGCCAGGCTGGGGATAATGGCCGTGCCCAGGCCCGTCGCCGCCATCTGCAGGCCGATGGTATTGGCGGCAAAGTGCGCGCCCACGCGCTGGCTGGTGCCCGACATCAGGGCCGGGAAGATGGGGGCGATGGCAAAGCCGATCAAGGCCACGGCCACCACGTTGGCCAGCGGAGCGGGATTCCAAATCAGCAGCAGGGCCCCGCCGAAGGCCCCCAGGAGGCTGCCCTGCACCAGGCGGTTGACGCCCAGGCGTTTGGCGTACAGGCCGGCCAGCATCCGGCCCACGGTAAACGTGGCCCAATAGCTGCCGGCCCACAGCCCGGCGACGGCCGGGGCAATGCCGCGCGACTCGGTCAGCAGGCTATAGGTCCACGTTCCGAGCGAGGCCTCCGACCCCACATACAGAAAGAAGAGCAGCACGCTTAACCAAACCTGCGGCCGCCGCAAAGTCTCGCTCATCGGCGTCCGGTAATCGGTCAGACGCTTGGGCGCCTCGCCTCCCGCCGCGGCTTCCTTTTGATTCCACATCGCCAGGGTCAGCGCGAAGCAGCCGGCCAGGGCCAGCTGGAAACCGCTGACCACGCGATAGCCAGCGCGCCACGAATTCAGGCTGGTCAGAGCGATGGTCATGATGATCGGGCCCAGGGTCACGCCGATCCCATAGCTGGCGTGCAGCCATTGCATCAGCCCCTCGCCGAAATGCGCGGCCACGTAGGTGTTGAGGCCGGCGTCAATCGCGCCCGCCCCTAAACCCGCCACCACGCCCAGCAGCACCATCAGCCACCAGGCCGGGACGAGGGTGTAGCCCAGCAGCCCCGCGCCGGTCAGGAGGCAGCTAACCGCCAGGACCCGGCCGACGCCCAGGCGGGCGATCAGCGGACCGCTGGAGAAACTGGAGGTCATGTACCCGGTGACGGACGCGGCCAGCAGCAGCCCGGCCGCGTCCAACGGAATGGCGAAGCTGTGCCGGATGGACGGCCAGGCCACCCCCAACAGGCCGTCCGGCATTCCCAAAGCCACAAAGGCAATGTAAGCCAGCAGCACCAGGCCGATTTTGGGGTAGTGTTTGATTTTGTTCCAAAGCGTCACGGGGCGTTTTCCTTCCAGGCGGCTCTCGCGGGGCGCGCTGATTATAGCCGGCGCTGCCTGGTGGTCGGGCTGGCGCGGGGCCAGGCCGGCCTGGCCAGCCGCCCCGGGTCAGCGGGCTCCGGAAGCCGGCCTGGGTTGAGCGCCGGCTTCCGGAACCATCCGTTGGGCAAGGAAACGCAGGGGGATTATCTTCAGGCGGCCGGCCGGCGGGCCAAGACGATCTCGGACGGCGCGCGGCCGCCGAGGAAGGTCCGGTGAACGGCCTCAAAACCGGCCGCCTTCACCGGCGCCTCCATGAGCACCGGCCGGCAGGCGCCCATGACGTACAGGACCAACGGCGCCGGCAGATGCTGGTACAGCCACTCGCGCGGCGTGGGCGCCTCGTCCGGCTTGCTCATGTTGAGCAGGACGAGCCGGCCGCCCGGCTTGAGCACGCGCCGGAACTCGGCCAGGATGCCGGGCATCTCGCGCGCCGGAATCAGGTCCAGCATGTAGGCGTTGTAGACCAGGTCGAAGGCGCCGGCCTCGAAGGGCAGCGTCCGGCTGTCCGCCTGGCGCAGGTCAAAGTTGGACACGCCGTGCGCCCGCAGCCGTTCGGCCGCGAGTTTGAGCATGCCCGCCGCCAGGTCCACGCCGTGGACGACGGTGCCCGGGCCGACGCGCGCCGCCAGCTCGGTGAGGGTCAGCCCCGGGCCGACCGCCACCTCCAGCACCTGTTCGCCGGGCCGCACGGCAGCCTGCTCCAGGGCCGTCAGGTGATACGACCACTCGACGCGCGCCATCGTCTGGCTGTAGATCCAGCTCCGCCGGCTGTAGGCGCGTTCGACGGTGGCGGAGGAAAACTCCTTGGCCGCGATCATGAGGGGCCGGCCTTACAGGGCCTTGGTCAGGCACACGCCCGTGTCCGGGCACAGGCCCGCGAACTCGGCCGTGGCCTGGATCTCGGCCGGCGCGCCGGCCCGCTCCATCCGGGTGTAGCCGCGTTCGACGAAGTAGGCCTCGGCCGTGGTGGTGAGCAGATAGAGCTGGCGCACGCCGCGCGCGGCCGCCTCGGCTTCCACTTCCTGAACGAGCTGGGCCGCCAGGCCGCGCCCACGCCACTCCGGGGCGACGGCCACCGAGCGCAGCAGGCCGAAGGCGCCGGCCGCCTGCCGGCCGGCCACGCCCACCACGCGCCCGCCCAGTTTGGCGACGAAGAACTTGACGTCGGCCGTGGCGAGATCCTCGGTCGGCAGAGCATTCGCCTGCAACAGTTCGCTGATGGCGGGCTGATCTTCGGCCGCCGCCGGCGCGATGACGGCTGTGTCGAGCGCGGCTTTGCGGGCCGTGATGAGGGCGGAGTACGGCTCATGGGCCGGCGGCTGCGTCCCGCTCTTGGGCTGGACCCGGACGTCCACCAGGCCGGCCTGCTCCAGGCCGCGGGCGTAATCGCGCCAGTCAATGGCCCCAGCCAGGCACTCGCTCCAGGCCTCCGGGTTATCGCGCAGGGCGGCCGGCATCTCGCCGGCGATGACGATGTCCGAGACGGCCACCCGGCCGCCGGGCTTGAGCACGCGCGCGATCTCGCGGAAGACCAGGGATTTGTCGGGCGCGAGGTTGATGACGCAGTTGGAGATCACGGCGTCCACGCTGTTGGCGGCCACCGGCAGGCGCTCCAGGTAGCCCTGGCGGAACTCGACCTGCGCGAACTTGAGCCGGGCCGCCGCCGCCCGGGCGCGGGCCAGCATCTCGGGCGTCATGTCCACGCCCAGCACGCGGCCGGCCGGCCCCACCTGTCTGGCGGCCAGAAAGCAATCCAGGCCGCCGCCCGAGCCCAGGTCCAGCACGGTCTCGCCCGGCTGGAGCGCGGCCGCGTCAAGGGGGTTGCCGCAGCCCAGGGTGAAGCCGGTCACGTCGGCGGGCAGGCCTTCCAGAAGGTCAATCGAATAGAGCTGGTTGTCGCAGCAGGCCGCGCCGTCGCTCGGGCTGCAGCAACTGGAGCCGGCGCGGGCGTGGCCGGCGTAGTGCTCGCGCACGGCGGTATGGATGAGGCTGGTGTCTTGGGCGGACATAGCGGGTCTCCTTGTATAGACCGTTATCGATGTTTTTGCCTAAAAAAACGGGCTGTGCCGCGCCTTGGCCAAGGGCGTGGGCAGCCCGCCTTTTAACGAACCAAGATGTCTTTGACGGCGATAGTCGCCTGGCTCTCCGGCGCGAACGCCTGCATGAGTTGGCCGCAGCACACGGCCACCTGCTGCTGGTCGAGCGCATAGTAGGTCTGCCGGCCCTCCGGCCGGGCGGTCACCAGGCCGGCCTCGCGCAGGACGGCCAGGTGGTGCGAGACCGTGGGCTGGGAGACGCCGGTGTGCTCGACGATCTCCGAGACCGAGCGCCACTCGCAGCAGCAGAACCGCATGATGCTCTGGCGGGTGTCGTCGGCGATGGCCTTGGCGAATTCGATCGGGCTGATCTTGGACATATCGACGCTCGTCTATATTGAATTATATAGACATCAATCGATTTGTCAAGCGCCAGGCCGGCGTTAATGGTGGTGAGCCGGCGCCCCGGCGGCCAGGAGGCCGGCCCCGGCCAGCAGCAGGACGACCCCAAGCGGCAGCGCGAGCCGCCGGCCCCAGGGCGCGTTCTTCTCCGCCGCCATGACCGCGCCCAGCGCCAGCATCCAGCCCAGGCTGCCGGCCCCGACGGCAAACATCACCAGCATCAAGGACCAGCAGCAGCCGACACAGAACAAGCCGTGGTGCAGCCCCAAGCGCAGGGCCTCCCGGCCGGGGTGCCGGCCCTGCCAGTGGCCGGCGATGAAGCTCAATGGCGAACGGCACTTATCCAGGCAGTGGTATTTGAGCGGCGTGAACTGGTAGAGGCCGGCCGCCAGCAGGGTCAGCGCGCTCAGCGTCCAGGCGCGCTCCGCCAGGGCCGGGACGGCCTCCACTAAGCGGTGCAGGCCCCAATCGCCGGCGTAGAGCACGGCCCCGAACACCGTCCAGGCCAGCAGATAGCCGGCGAGCAGCCAGGCGATCAAGCCGGCCGCGCCGCGCCGCGCGCCGATCATCCGCTGGAACAACCCGATCAGCGGCAGGCTGGTGGGCAGCATCATGGCCGTCGTCATCACCACCCAACTGAGGACAAACAGCGGCGCCAGGGCCAGGTTTTGCACAGCCTGTTCCAGGGCGTGGTGGCTCAAGAACCGGCTGTAAGGCGATTGGCCCCACAGCCACAGCGCCAGCCAGGCCAGGGCGCTCAACGCCAGGAGCAGCCAGGTTGACGGCCGGCGCACATCGGCTTTGGTCCACATAGCGGTCCTTTCAGAGCGGGTCCGGAGGCGGTTGAACCGCCTCCGGCCCCGCCGCACGCCTTGGTCCGGCCACGAACCGGAAATCGCCCTGGACGGCATTGTGGCCGGCCAGGTCCACGTTGATGCCCAGCGCCGGCACGCGCGAGCGGTAGTGCGCGGCCCGGCTGACGTAGGCCGGCGAACCGGGGATGGTGGAGAACACGCTGTCATTCAGCGTGGTGGGGCGGTTGTTGGCGCCGCGCAACGGCGCCATCTCGGCCTCGGCCAGAGCTCCCAGTTGCACACGCCCCTGGCCGCCCTCCACC
>JAEURL010000223.1 GCA_016789165.1 Anaerolineales bacterium
AGGCGATGGAGCCCGGCGTTTTGATCACCACGCGCAGCCAGCCCTCTTCGATGGCGATGCGGCTGAAGTCGGTCTCGCCCACGGACCAATAGCCGGCGGGGATAAAGGTCTCGTTGAAGACCTGCGGGCCGACGCCGGCCAGGCCGGAATTGGACACGAAGCCCACGGTGGGTGTGGGCGAGGGCGGCGGCGGGGCGGTGGCGGCGGGTGTGGTGCTGGGCGCCGGCTGCGCGGCCAGGGTGGCGGCCACGGCCTGCCCCACCTGGGTGGCGAGCTGGTCCTGGGAGGGCGCGGAGGCCGGCGCCGTCTCCGTCGCGCGGACCTCGGTCGCGGCCGGCGGTGCGGCCTCGGCCCGCCAGCTGAGCCGGCCGGTGGCCATGGCCAGCGCCACGGCCAGCAGCGTGAAGGAGAAGAGCGCGAAGACCACGCGCGGGCCGGCGTAGCTCTCGAACAGGGCCGTGCTCATCTGCCGGCCGAGCGGCACCAGGGCGCGCGAGGCCGAGGGCGCCAGACCGCGCTCCGGCGCCGGCCGGCGGGCTGGCTCGGCGATGATGACGGGCTCCACCACCTCGTCCAGCCGGCCGGCGGTTGGCGCGGCCGGGAGGGTGCGGTAGGTGGTGGTCTCGGCCGGCGCGGCGGCGTTCACGTGCACGTGCACCTGCACCGGCGTGACCGGGGGCGCGGCCGGCTCGGCCTCCCCGGCCGGCGCGCGGCGGCGCGGGCGCGGCGCGGCGCTGGGCGGCCGCGCCACCTTCACGTGCGCGGCCGCTTGTTCAAAGGCCTCGAAATCGAGGCCGGGCACGCGCAGCAGTTCCTTGGTGTGCTTAAAGGGCCGCAGGGAAACGATGAGCCGCGCCAGGTCGGGGTTCAGCCCCGGCACCTGGGCCAGCGCCTCGGCCGAGGCCGAGTTGAGGTCGAGCTTGGGGCGGCGCGCGGGCCGGCTGGCGTCCGTCACGGCGTCAGCCCCAGGGCACCCAGAGATTGGACCGGGGCCGGATAGTTGCGGTTGAAGTGGACGGCGGCGCGCCAGTCCGCCACAGCGCCGGCCTGATCGCCCAGGGCCAGGCGGGCTTGTCCGCGCCAGTAATAGATTTCCTCAATCCCATCGGCCTGGATCAGGGTGGCGTCGGCCAGGGTGATGACGTCGTCATAGCGGCCGGCTTCGTAATAGGCATTCAGCGGCCCGTGCTGATACCAGAGCATGCGCCAGGGCAGGCCGGCCTGGCGGGCCGCATCGTACGCGGCGGCGGCGCCGGCCCAATCGCCGGCCAGGGTTAGGCTGGTGCCCAGGTTGAACCAGGCAAAGGCCAGGTCTTCGCCGCTGAGGGCGGCGGTCTCCTGGCGGGCGATCTCCGCCGCGTGCTGCCAGCTGACGGTCGGCTCGGCCTCCGGGCCGAGGAGGCCCAGCACTTCGGCCTGTCGTTCCGGGGCGTAGAGCACCACGTACAAATAGTTGAAGGCCCGCCAGTCGCGCTGCAGGTCGGCATAGGCCTGGACGAAGTTCGGGCCGCGCAGCGAGTCCTGCGTGGTGAATTGTGCGTGCTCGTCCGAGTAGCCTGTGACCAAGGTGTAGTGCCCTTCCCAGCCCTTCTCCGGGAGCAGCAGGGTGGTTTCCAGTATCACCGGGAAGCCGGCGGCCAGCAGGGCCTGCACGCGTTCAAGCGTGCCGCCCACGCGGACTTCCGCGCCCAGGCCCACTTTGCGGGCGTAGGCCGCCATTTCGTCCGGTGAAACGTTGCGATCGTTCGGGTCCGGCTTGAGGGCATTGGCGGTATTGGCCTGGGTGCCCTTCCAGCCCCAATAGCCGAGCGCCATCGCCAGGGTGGCCGGTCCGCAGTTATTGACGCGCTGCCAGACCTGGGTCACCCCCGTCAGCTCTACCTGGGCGGGCCGCGGGCTGGCGGCCGTGGGCAGCGGCACCGCCTCCGTCGCGCTGAGGGCCGGGGTCGCCGTCGGCGCTGGCGCTTCCGTGGCGGCGGCGGCCACCAGAGGCGTGGGCAGCGTGTCCGGCAACTGCAGCGCCTGGCGCCGGGCGCCGGCCCAGAATTCCTGCCAGCGCCAGCCCAGCCGCTCCGGCAAGTTCGGGACAAACCACAGAACCAAGCTAACCAGAACCAGAACCGCCAGGCCCCCTGCCATCCAATTACGCATCCTCACCACTCACATCTTCCTTGCTTCATTCGAACGGACGCAATTATAGATGAGCCCGGGGACCTCCAACAGGCCGGCCAACTTTTACC
This sequence comes from Anaerolineales bacterium, assembly GCA_016789165.1. GTDB lineage: Bacteria > Chloroflexota > Anaerolineae > Anaerolineales > UBA6663 > SpSt-583. The sequence continues at coordinate 2,241 of JAEURL010000223.1, forward strand.
CACCGCGGCGGTGGGGCGCCGCCGGGCGCGGGGAGGGCCGGAAAAACAAACCGCCGGCGCCCATGGTTGGACTGGGCACCGGCGGCCGGCGTGGGGGACCGGTTGTGCGTGGCGGGCTCAGCGGCGCCGGACGACGCCCGAGGCGGCCTCCTGCTCACCGGACTCCGACGTGACGAGTCCGATGACGCTCAGCACCACGAACAACAGGCTGATCCCCCCAATGAAAAGGGCGGCGATCATCAACATTCCTTCTCCTCCCGGCATGTTGAGCGATCACGCCAATGCACAGTATGCGGATTCGCCGCGGCGGAGGACATCACCCATTCGTCCCAAACTTGCCTCCGCAAAAAGATGGGGGCGCGCACTCAGGCCCCCGCTGGCGCGCCGCCTCCGGGTTTAGCCGGGGTTAACGCAGCCGCTGGCGGGCCTCTGGCTGATTTGCCGGGCTGAGGCCAGAATCACCCCATGGCCGGCGCCCTGTCTTTGCTGGAAATTCTGCTGCTGGTGATCGTGCCGACGGCCAGCTTCATCCTGCTGGTGATGGGCGGCCGCCTGTTGTGGGACCGTTACCAGCGCGCGCGCTCGACGGCGCCGCCGGCGCCGGTCGCCCGCAGCAGCGTGGGCCTGACCCTGGACGACCTCGAACGGCTGGCGCGCGACTATTACCGCTCCCAAGGCTATGACGTGGTGGTGGCCAACGAGCCGGGCCGGCCGGCCGAGATGGTGGCCCTGAAGGGTGAGCGGCAGATTCTGATCCGCTGTGACCTGAGCGACGCGCCCCTGGGGGCGGAGGCCGTCAAGGTGTTGGCGCGCGCGCGGGATCAGGTGCAGGCGCAGCGGGCGGTGTTGATTGCGCCGGCCGGCTTCCTCTCCGACGCCCGCCGGCGGGCCGTGGAGCTGGGCGTGGAACTGCGCGACAAAACCCAGATTGACCTGATGCGCACTATCTCCGACCGGCGCGCGGCGTAAGGCGCGCCGGCGCAGTTGGCAGAGCCGGCCAATTGCGTTACAGTCGGGGCCGAACCGATTTTCCGGCGAGGCCCCATGTCCCTATCCCCTTCCGCTCAAAAAGTTCAAGACGCGCTGACGGCGCGCGGTTTCCCGCTGACCGTGCTCGAGCTGACGCAGAGCACACGCACCTCGGCCGAGGCGGCCGAGGCCGTGGGCGGCACCGTGGCCCAGATCGTGAAATCCATCATCTTCCGGGCTGCCAACACCGACCGGGTGGTGCTGGTGCTGACCTCGGGCGCCAACCGGGTGAACGAACGGGCCGTGTCCGCCCTGCTGGGCGAGCCGCTGGCCAAGGCCGACGCCGACTTTGTGCGGGCCCGCACGGGTTTTGTCATCGGCGGGGTGGCGCCCGTGGGCCACACGGAGACGCCGGCCACCTTCATCGACGAGGATCTGCTGGGCCACGCCGAGGTCTGGGCGGCGGCCGGCACCCCCAATGCGCTCTTCAAGCTGACGCCGGACCAGTTGGTGCGGATGACCGGCGGCCAGGTGGCGCGGGTGAAGGTTTAGCCGCCGGCCGCCAGCAGTTCGCCGACCGTGCCCACGTGCCAGCCCTGGGCGCGGCCGTGCTCCACCAGGCGCGGAAAGGCGGCCACTTCCGCGGCCTGGAAGTGATAGAGCACAATGTCGCCGGCCCGCGCGCTTTGCTGCAGGGCCTGCACCACCTCGCTCGGCCGGCTGGCCTGGCGGCCCGGGCTCACGCGGTTCCACATCACCACCGTCATCCCGAATTCGGCCGCCGCCTGCTGGACGGCCGGCGCGCTCCAGCCGCTGCCGTAGGGCGGGCGGAACAGCCGCACGGCCTCCAGGCCCAGCTGTTTGTGCGCCGCCGTGCAGAACTGCTCTAGTTCGGCGCGCACCGTCTCCACCGGCTGGCCGCCCAGCGCCCGGTGGGTGTAGGTGTGGCAGCCGATCTCGTGCCCCTCGGCCACGGCTCGCTGCCAGACCTCCGGACGGCGGTCCAGCAGCTGGCCCACCGGGAAGAGCGTCAGCCGGACCTCGGCCTTGCGGGCGGCGTCCAGCAGCCGCGCCACGTTCACGTAGCCGTCATCGAAGGTCAGGGCGAGGGCGGGGACAGCCGGCCGGACGTTGAAAACCGTGGGCGCCTGCAGGCTGACCTCCGGCCCGGCGGCCACGCTGGCCAGGGCGGCCAGGCCGATCAGGCTGGTCTGTAAGAATTGGCGGCGGGAAAAGGGGGGCATGGCGGCTCCTCAGCGGCGGTGGGATGCCGTCACTGTAGAGGCCGCCGTTCACGCGCTGTTCCCGGCGCGGTTACGACGGGCTGACCAAACGGTTACCGGCTCGGTAACCGGCCGGCCAGCGCAAAAAAAGCCCGCCGCTCTTCGAAGAGCGGCGGGCGGGGACTGAGCGGGCGGGCCAGGGGGTCAGGCCCGGCCGCGCCCGCGGG
>JAEURL010000241.1 GCA_016789165.1 Anaerolineales bacterium
GCCGTGGATGTTGGCGATCGGGGGCACCTCCAGGCCGGCGGCCCGCGCCTGGGCCCACAGCCAGACCATGTACTCCCGCAGGTAGGCGCGGTAGAAGCGCCGGTAGTCCTCGACCACCTGGCCGGCCAACGGCCCGGCCGGCCGCAGCAGGTTCTCACGCAGCAGGCCGGGCAGATCGGCGGCCGGATAGCGGCCGGCCAGCTGGCCGCCGTAGGCGCCGCGCAGATAGGCCGCGAAGCGCGTCACGGTGTCCGGGTTGGCGTCCAGGGCGTTGCGGACCCACTGGATCATGCCCATCTCATTGTCCAGCTGGACCAGGATGATCCGGCCGCCGCGCGTGATCTGGCGCGGCGTCAGCACCGCGAAGACCGCCTGATACCAGCGCGCCGCGCAGGCCAGGAAATCCGGGTGCAGGTAGCTGGCGATGTTCTGGACGGCGTTGTCCCGGCTCTGATAGGCCGCCTGGGGATAACGCTGGAAGACCCACGGCGGGATGCCTTCGTTGATGGACTCGGCCATGATGTACGGGCCGGGCCGGGCGATGATCCAGAAGCCCAGCTCGGCGGCCAGGTCCAGGAAGCCGGCCAGGTTGCGCAGGGGGTGGCTGTGGCCGTCGAGGTCGAACTGCCCCTCGGCTGGCTCGTGCCACAGCCAGGGGATGTAGGTGGCCAGGGTGTTGAAGCCGGCCGCCTGCAGCAGCTCCAGGCGGTGCCGCCACTGGTCCGGCGGCGTGCGGAAGTAGTGGAACTCGCCGGCCTGGAGCAGGACCGGCTGGCCGTCCAGCTGGAATTGCCCCGCGCGCACCGCAAACTCAGGCATGCCGGCCTCCGCCGCGTTGGGTGAACCCCAGGACCGCCAGCGCGTGCTGGATGGCCGGGCTGTCTGTGTAGGTCTTCCAGATCAGGCCGCTCAGGTAGTTTTCGATCATGATCAGCGAGCAGCCCTTGTCGATGCCGTACAGCGCCTGGCTGTACCAGGGCGGGGAGACGTCCAGGTTGTAGGCGTCGTAGAAGCCGTACGGGCCCCAGGTCGGCGGGTGCTGTTCGTAAAGGTAAAGGGCCATGTCCGTCACCGGCTCGGGCGTGAAGGGCAGCGCGGACAGCGCGCCGTAGATGGACACGGTGCCGTTGTGCTTGGGCGTCTCCAGGCAGGGCGCGCTGCCGGAGACGTCGTAGCCCCACGGGCTGTCGCCGGCGCTTAGCCCCCAGCTGCGGGCGTGGTAGGTGCGGTGGCGGGCCGAGTGCTCCAGGCAAAAATCGCGGTTGGCCAGCGTCGCCAGCCGGGTGTTGTTGAACCAGTCGATCCCGTCCGGGTCGAGATAGCGGGCGGTGTCCAGCCAGGCCTCGCTGAACTGGTAGGCGAACAGGTTGCCGCCCGGGTTGACGATGACGGGCTGGCCGGCGTACTCGCGCATGTCGCGCGCAAAGCCCTGGTACAGGCGGCGGGCCAGCGCCGGCTCCAGCTGCCCGGCCGCCTGCAGGTACATCATCTTCTGCTCGGCGGCCATGTCCCACTGGGCGATGAAGCCCGGCTCGCCGGTCACATAATCGCCGCCCCGGTCCGGGTTGTAGGCCATGCGGAACAGGGTCCGGCCGCCGCGCTCAAAGACGATGAACCGCCAATCCACGCGCTCGAGCAAACCCTGGGCCAGCTCGGCCACGGCCGGCTCTGCAAAGTAGGCGGCGGCCGTGATGACGCCGTTCAGGCACAGGGCGGTGTCGATCGTCGAATACTCGCAGCGGCCCACGCGGGCGGCGCTGTCCATATCAAGGAAGTGGGCGAAGAAGCCGCGGTGGTGGCTGGCGTTGGCGCTCAGCGTGTGGAGCGTGCCCTGGACCAGGGCCAGCGCCTCGGCGCGGCTGAGGTAGCCGCGTTCCGCCGCGATCACCCAGGCGCTCAAGGCGAAACCGACCGAGGCGATGGAGGCCACCCGCCGGTCCTTGGTGCAGTCGACGGTCAGGCCAAACCCCGGGCTGGCCGGGTCACGGTTGGTGTACTCCAGGAAGAAGGCCACGGAGCCCTGGAGCTCGCGCTCCCACAGGCGGGCGGCCGGGTGCGGCGCAGGCGTAGACATCGGGGTGGGCAGCTCCCGGGGAGAGGGCCGGCCTTACGGCCGGGCCGGGGCGGGCTGAAGCCGGGCCGAGGACTCGCGCGGGATCAGCTGGGTGGGGAGGCGTTGGGCCGGGAAGGGGGCCTCGTGCTCCAGGAAGTCGATCAGGTGGGCCGCGGCCTGCGCCCCCCATTGGAAGCGCGACGTGCCGATGGTCGTCAGGCTGGGCCGCATATAGCGCGAGATCAGGATGTCGTCGAAGCCGACGACGGCGACGTCGTCCGGGGCGCGCAGCTGATTGGCCTGCAGGGCCTTGATGAAGCCGATCGCCATCTGGTCGTTGGCGCAGAAGACGGCCTCGGGCAGCTCGCCGGCCGCGATGATGGTCTGGGCGATGGCGTAGCCGGAGGCCTCGGTGAAGTTGCCGTGGTAGGTGTGCACGGCCGTGCGGTGCTGCTGGGCGGCCTCCAGGAAGGCCTGCATGCGCTCGGCGTTGTCGAACGAGTCCAGGGCGCCGGAGACGAAGGCCAGCCGGCGGGCCCCCTGGGCGTGCAGGTGCTGGAAAGCCGCCTGGGCGCCCTGCCGGTTGTCCAGCAGCCACGGGAACAGGTAGTCCACGTCCAGGGCGCGGTCCAGCACCACGATCGGGAAGCGCTTGGAGGCCAGCTTGGTGACGACGTCGTTGCCGATCGTCGAGTCGAAGATGATGGCGCCGTCCACCTGGCGCTGGACCAGGATCTTGCGCACCGCGCGGCTGACCGGGCAGACGATCAGCTCGTAATCGGTCTTCAAGGTGGCGGCGTGGATGCCCTCCAGGATTTCCTCGTAGAACGAGCCGCCGAAGGCGTTGATGAAGACCCCGATGGTGAGCGTCTTGCGCTTCTTGAGGTGCCGGGCGAAGGCGTTGGGGTGATAGTTCAGGCGCTCGGCGGCTTCCAGCACGCGCTGGCGCGTGGCGGCGCTGATGGTGCCGGTGCCGTTCAGGGCGTAGGAGGCCGAGGTGATGCTCACCCGGGCGTGTTTGGCGACGTCTTTGAGGGTGGTCATGGCGGACGCTCCTACTGCGCCTGGGTGATGTGCAGCCGCGCGAGCCCGGCCAGGATCGCGGGGTTCTGCATCACCAGCGCGTGCACCAGGTCGGTTTCGTAATTGGCCAGCATCAGCAGGGTGATGCCCTTGTCAATGCCGATGACGTCGCTGGCGTACCAGTCGGCGCTGAGGTTGTAGGCGTCCTGGAAGCCGTAGCGCCCGCGCAGCCGCTCCAGGGAGTAGTAGTTCAGCATGGCCCGCCCGGCGGCCTCGGGCGCGAAGATGATCGAGCCGATGGCGGCCGACGGCGGGACCGTGTCGTCGACGCGGTGCTGGGCGTCGTCGAAGCCGGACGGCGGCGCCCCGTACAGGCCGCTGTAGCCCTGCGGCCCGTCGCAGGCGGAAAGCCCCCAGGCGGCCGGCCCCAGGGTCTGGTATTTGGGCGCCATGGCCTCGGCGTACGCCACCTGGGCCAGGGTGGCGGCCACCGAGTTGTCGAACCAGTTGACGCCCTCGCGGTCCACCCGGCCGCGGAAGTCGATCCAGGCGTGGCTGTACTGATAGGTGAAGAGCGAGCCGAACCAGGAATGGATGAAGGCCGGGCCGGCGCCGTAGCCGGCCGTGTGCCGGGTGAAGGCGTAGTAGGGCTGGTCGTCGGTGGGGTGGGTGGGCGAGCCGGCCGCCAGCACGTAGAGCATCAACTGCTCGGCGTAGAAATCCCAGTGGCCCTCAAAGCCCTTCTCCGGGCGGTAGGCCATGTAGAACATCTGCCGGTCCGGGTCCAGGAACCACGGCCAGTTGACGTCCGCGTACAGCTGCTGGGCGGCCTGGGCGGTGGCGCCGCCGAAGTACTGGCCGGCCGTCAGAATCCCCATCATCAGGATGGCGGTATCGATCGACGAGACCTCGCTGCTCCAGGCGCGCTGGCCGGTCTGCAGGTCCACAAAGTGATAGTAGAAGCCTTCGGTCCGGTCCATCTTCTGCAGGGTGGCCAGCGTCCCGTCCACCCGGGCCTGGCCCTCGGCCGCGGTGATGTAGCCCTGCTCCACGCCGATGGGGATGGCCGACAGGCCGAAGCCCACGGCCGCCACGCTGGCGATGCCCGGCGAGCCCGGATAGCGGTCGCGGATCAGGCCAAAGCCCGGGCTGGCGGGGTCGGTGTTGGCCTGCTCCCAGAAGAAGTCGAACGCGCCGCGCCGTTCGAAAGCGATCACGTCTTCGAGGGCGGCCGGCGTGGCGGTCGGCGGGGGCAGGCTGGCGGTCGGTGCGGGCGGCGGCGTGGCGCTGGGCGCTGGAGTGGCGCTGGGCGCGGGCGGCGCCGTGGGCGCGGCGCGGGTGGGCGGCGGCGTGGCGCTCGGCGCCGGGCCGGCCGCCGGGGCGCAGGCGCTGAGGGTCAGCGCCGCGATCACAATCCCGAGGCTGAGTCTATTCACCGGTGATCCCCGCCCTTTCGACCGACTCGACGAACCACTTTTGCAGCACGAAGTACATCAGCAGCAGCGGCAGGATGTTCAGGAAGGTGCCGCTCAGCTTCACGGCCTCGTTCAGGCGGTCAAAGATGTTGACGGTGCCGGGCGGGTACAGGTTCTCGTAGGCCTGCACGAATTTGGACAGCTGCATGGGCAGGGTCTGTACGCCGCCCTCCAGAAAGATCACGGTCAGATAGGTCTCGTTCCAATACCACACCGTCGAGAAGATGATCGAGACGACGTAGGCCGGCACGGCGGCCGGCAGGGCGATTCGGAAGAAGATCGTCAGATCGGAGGCCCCATCCAGGCGGGCCGCCTCCTCCAGCACCTTGGGCAGCGTTTGGAAGGTCTGAAAGAAGATCAGGATAAAGATGGCGCTCTTGTAGCCCTGGCCCAGGCTGGCCGGCAGGAGCATGGACCACAGGCTGCCCAGCAGCCCCAGCTGCTTGTAGGTGAGCATCTGCGGGATGACCGTGTTCTGGGCCGGGATGATGAAGGTGGCCAGGATCAGGGCGAAGACCAGGGTCTTGCCCGGGAAACGGTAGCGCGCCAGGCCGTAGCCCACCAGCGAGCACACCGCCGCCTGGATGAGCGAGGGCGTCAGGCTGACCAGGGCGGAGGCGGCCAGTTTGGCCGGGTAATCCAGCACCCGATAGGCCTTGAGATAGTTGCCCAGATACAGCTGGGTGGGCACCCACTGCACCATCGGGTTGAGCAGGTCGTCCATGCTCTTGAAGCTGGTGACCAGCATGAACAGCAGCGGGTAAAGATACACAAAACCGATTGCGATCAGCAGCAGGTACAGGCTGGCTGTAAACAGCACCCCGTAGCTGGCGCGATTGCCAAACAGGAAGCCGCGGAGCGTGTCGAGGGAGGGTCGGCGCATCGGCGTTCAGGCGTTGGACTGGGGCCGGGGGTTAAGGAAGAGATAGAGCCCGGCCAGCAAGAGGGCCAGGACCAGGAAGTAGATGAACGACATGGCGCTGGCGTAGCCAATGCCGCCTTCCACCGCGTAGGTCTGGCGGTAGATGTACTTGACGACCTTGTTCTCCGAGAAATGCGAGAGCGAGATGACGGTATAGATGGCGATGACCAGCGTGGTGGTGGAGAGCGAGGGCAGCGTGATCTTCCAGAACGCCTCCCAGGGCGAGGCGCCGTCGATGGCCGCCGCCTCGTAGATGCTGGCGTCGATTTTCTGGAGGCTGGCCAGGTAGATCAGGATCTGCACGCCCGAGAACCACAGGATCAGGATGAAGGAGGTCAGCAGGTACTGCACCGGGTTGCGCAGGTAGCCGGGCAGCTGGATCAGGAATTCGGCCACCGCCGGCGACTGGGCCAGGCCGGGTATGGAGGTGGCGCCCTGCGCCGTGAGCTCCTGGATCACGGGCCCGCTGGTGATGACCACGGGCAGGAAGAAGATGGTCCGGAAAACGCCCTTGAACTTGAAGTGCAGGTTCAGGAACAGGGCGATCAGCATGGAGAAGATCAGGATGATCGGCACCGAGACGGCGGTCTCGATGGCGTAGCCGATCAGCAGCTCGATGAAGTTGGGGTCGGTAAAGAGCGCGCGGGCGTAGTTGCCCCACTCGACCGGCACCAGCTTGATCCCGTCCACGCCCACGGTGACCGTGTTCAGGCTGTAATAGAAGGTCTGCGCCAGCGGCACGAGCGTGAACAGGGCGAAGCCGATCAGCCACAGCAGGATGAAACCGTAGCCGGACAGGGCCTCGCGCAGGCTGGGCCGCAGCCCGCGCGAGCGGGTAGACGCGGACACGCTCACGGCTGGACCTCCTGCAGGCGGGCGTCGCGGGCGCCGACGGTCACGGCGCCGGCGGCATACGGCTGATCGGTGTAGTTGACGATGATCTGCCGGCCGTTGGCATAGGTGGTCGCCGTGACGCCCGGCTGCAGCACCGTCCGGGCGGTGACGGCCTGGCCCTTCACCGGGCCGAGCAGGGCGTTCAGCCAGCGGTAGGCGCGCTCCACCTCCGGCCCCCACTGGCGGGCGGAGGAGGTGTAGA
>JAEURL010000248.1 GCA_016789165.1 Anaerolineales bacterium
TCAGGAAGCCCACCGGATACATCTCAAAGACGGGCGAGGACGGGATGACGTCGCTGAGCGGGCCGTCGAAGGCCGGCCGCTCCCGGAAATCGAAGACGCTGGGCGGATGGAGGAGGACCAGGTCGGGCTGGGTCACCGCGCGCTCCGGGGCGGGCCGCCGGCCGGGGAAGGCGGAGACATGCCGGCCCCGCCCTTTGACTGTAACGCGGCCGCCGCCCGGTTTCAAGCCCCACCGCTGGCGGCCGGCGCGAGGCAAGGCAGGCGGCCGGTGGCGGCCGCCGCTTAGAGTTGGGCGACCCCCTGCTCGGCCAACGGCAGGCGCAGGGTGAAGGTGCTGCCCAGGCCGGGGCCGGCGCTGTACATCGTCAGGGTGCCGCCCATCAGTTCGGTCAGGCGGTGGGCGATGCTCAGCCCGAGGCCGGTGCCGCCGTAGCGGCGGGTGGTGCTGCCGTCCACCTGCACAAAGGGCTGGAAAAGCTCGCCCTGTTTGTCGAGCGGGATGCCGATGCCGGTGTCCTGGACCGTGACCACGATGCAGGCCGGGGCCTCCCAATCCGTGGCCAGGCTGACCGTCACCTGGCCGGCCTCGGTGAATTTGACGGCGTTGCCCATCAGGTTGAGCAAAATCTGTTCGACCTTGCCGGCGTCGGCCCAGACCAGGGGCGGGGGCTCGGCCGGCAGACGCATCTCGATGTGCAGCTTCTTGCGCTCGGCCTCCGGCCGGGTGAACATGTAGGCCTCGGCCAGCACCGGCAGCACATCCACGGCGTCCAGCAGCAGGTCCATGCGGCCGGCCTCGATCTTGGCGAAGTCCAGCAGATCGTTGATCAGGTACAGCAGGCGCTGCGAGGCGCTGTGGGCGGTGCGCATCAGCCGCAGCTGGTCGTCGGCGGCCTCCACCAGGCCGTTCAGGATCGCATCCAGCGCGCCCATGATCACGGCCAGCGGGGTGCGCAGTTCGTGCGAGGTGTTGGCCAGGAACATGCTCTTGAGCTGGTTGGCCTCTTCGGCCACGCGGCGCGCCCGCTCCAGGCTGGCCAGCAGCAGCGCGTTCTCCAGGGCGCGGGCCGCGCTGTCGGCGAAGACTTCCACGATGTGGCGGGCGCGGTCCGGGAAGGCGTCCAGCTCGGGGCTCTGCAGGTCCAGCACGCCCAGCACGGTCTTGCCCGCGATCAGGGGCACGGCCAACTCGGAGCGGGTTTGCGGATCGGAGGGGACGTAGCGCGGGTCCGCGGCCACGTCCGGGGCGTAGGCGGGCCGGCGGCTGGCCACGGCGGCCACGGTCAAGCCGGCGCCGTCCAGGGCCATCCGCGGCGCCGGGTTCACGGCGAAGTTGCCGGCGGTGGCGATCTCGCGCAGCGTCTGGCCGCTCTCGTCGATCAAGAGCACGCTGCAGCCGACGAAATCAAACTCGCGCGTCACCGACTCGGCGATGTGGCGGGCCAGGCCGGCCACGTCCTCGGCCGGCGCCAGCAGTTGGGCCGAGGCCCGGTAAAGGGCGGCGATCTCGGCGGAGTTCTGGGCCAGCTGGGCCTCGGCGCGCTTGCGCTCGCTGATATCGCGGGCCAGCATCAGGGCCGTCTTGACGAAGCTGGTGGCCGAGGGGATGGGGGCCACGCGCGCCAGAAACCAGCGCACGCCGCCGGCCTGTGGCAGCGGGTACTCCAGCGACTCCGGCTGCTGGCTGTAGAGCACGCGCCGGATGGTCTCCACCAGACGCTGGGCCTCGCCGCGGCCGACCACCTCGTCCAGGCGCCGGCCCACCAGTTCGGCGCGCGGCCGGATGAGCAGGCTCTCGTCGTTGGTCCAGATATTGATGTAGGTGCCGTCGGCGTCAAACTCGAAGGCCACTTCGTCGATGGAGCCGACGATGGCCTGCAGGCGGGATTCGTTTTCGGTGCGAGCGGCCTCGGCCTGCTTGCGCTCGGTGACGTCGCGGACCAACAGCAGCAGTTGACCGCCCGGCATGGTCTGGACGCTCATCTCCACCAACACCAGGTTGGCGTTCTGCTGGAGCATGCGCCGCTCGCGCGGCGGACCTGGGGGGGCACTGCGCAGGTACTGAAAGGCCGGCCAGTCCTCCACCGGGATCAGATGCCGGAGCTGGAGGCCGTGCAGCTGGCCGGGCCGATAGCCCAGCAGGTGATGGGCGCGGGCGTTGGCGTCCTGCACCCGGCCCTGGACATCCACCACCAGGGCGGCGTCCAGCAGCTGCTCGAACACCGCGCGCCAGAAGCCGTCGGCTTCCGGCCGGAGCGGCGCGGCGGGTGGGGACAGGGGCTCAGGATCAGCCATGGCTCGGCAAGCCGGCGGGCGGATGGCCGGGGTGCATAGGCCACCAGCATACTCAGCCGGCCGGCCGGCGTCAACCGGGGGGGCCTGCGTGTCTAAGCCGGCTGACGGGCCGGGCTGCCGCGCGGGCCATGCGCCCCGGATCAGCGGCAGAGTAGCAAGGGCCGGTCGGTGGCGCGCAGCACCGCATCTACGGAACTGCCCAGGATCACCTCCACCACCGGCCGCGCGCCGTAGCCGCCCATCAGGATCAGGTCGTTGGCGCTTTCGGCGGCGGTGCGCAGGATGGCGGCCGGCACCGGGCCGGCTGCCTCGCGGAAGTCGGCCGGCACCTCGTGAAATTCGAGATACTGGCGGGCGAAGCGCAGGGCGTCGTCGGTGCTGCCGTTTTCCTTGACGGTGACGACCGTCAGCGGGGTCCGCCACTCGCCGGCCAGGTAGGCGGCCACAAACAGCGCCTCTTTGGATTTCGGGCTGCCGTCAAAGGCCAGCAGGGGCCGTTGGATGGCCGCGGCCGGGCCGGGCACAGCCAGCAGCGGCCGTGGGCAGCGGCGGACCAGGGCGCGAAAGCCGGAACTCAGGCGTTCCAGCGGCTGAGCGCTGGGCGGGTGGGCCAGGTGCACCACCACCAAGTCGGCCAGGGCCGCGCGCTCGCAGATGCGCCCGGCCACGTCGCCGGCCTCAATCGCCAGGGCGCCCGCCACCCCGGCCGCCTCGCAGCGCGCCAGGAAGTCGGCGCGCACGGCCTGCGCGGCCGCGCCGTGCCGGGCCGCCTCGCTGGCCACCACGTGCAGCCCCAGCAGCCGGCTGCCGTCGTGGGCCGCAATCGCCAGGGCCTGGTCCAGCGCCGCCCAGCTGGCCGGCTCACCGCTGAGCGGCACCAGAAGGTCGGTGAAAAGGCGCTCCAGGTAGCGGGCCTCCAACTTTTGCCGGCGCCAGGTGCCGGGGGTAGGGCCGTCGGCCAGCGGGGCCGGCAGCACCAGCTCGAACATGCGCCGCCGGCCGGCCGCCGGGCTGAAGCGCGCCGCCAGGTCCTCGGCCGCCGCCTCCGGCTTGACGCTCCAGCCCAGCGCCTCGCGCAGCTCGGCCGCGTGCTCGGTCACCCACAGATACAGGTCGGTCTCCGTGCGGCCGGGGAAATCGCGCAGCATGCCGCGCTCGCGGATGGTCTGGGCCACCGGCAGGTAGGCGTGGTCGTACCAGCTGACGGCCGCCTCGGCGTCGTCGATGGCCGCCTCGCGCTCCATCTCCACGAAAAAGCGGTGCACCTCGATGTGGTCCAGCAGCCGCTCGTACTGGCCGGGCTCGCTCACCTGCAGCTCCAGGCCGGGGCGCAGCACGTCCAGACGTGTAGCGTCCAGGAAGTCGGCGTACTCGGCCATGCGGATCAGTTCGTCCGGCTGGGCGTCCGCGGTCAGCGGGACCTTGGTGCGCACCTCGGTGACGTAGGCCGGGATCGTCGGGAGGCCGCGCTGGCGTGCCACGGAGACGCGGTGATGGCCGTCGCGGACGAAATAGGCCTCGCCGAGCTGATAGACCTCGATCGGGGGCAGGGCGGCGGCGGCCGGGTTGTCGGTGGCCGCCATCACCCGCGCCCAGCGCAGCTCGTCCACGGCGTCTCGCGGCAGGAAGTCGCGCGTGAAGTCTGAGTAGCGGCCGGCGGTGCCGACGATGGCGTCGACCGGGATGTCCTGCAGGCCGCGGTCGGCGCTGCCGGTGGCGCGCAGGCGCCGGCGGACGTCTTCGTAGGAAAGCAGGTCGATGGATTTGCCGGTGAAGCGGGCCAGCAGGTCCTGCAGGGCCGCTTGCTGCCGCGCGCGCCGGAAGTCTTCGCGGGCGGCGTTGAGTGTCTGACCTTCAAACATACGCGGGTGG
>JAEURL010000292.1 GCA_016789165.1 Anaerolineales bacterium
CCCGCCGGCCGACACCACCGAATTTACCGGCTCCGCCTCGCGCGACGACGCCGCGATCTCCAGCTGGCGCTGGACGGCCAATGACCTGGCCCCCGACCCGTACGAGCTCCTCAACGCCTACGCGGCCGCCTACCAGAACCCGCAGGGCGAGCTGATCTTCTACTTCGGCGCTGACCGCTACGGCCACGACTCCGCCGCCCAGGCCGGCTTCTGGTTCCTGCAGGACACCGTCGGCGTGAAGGCCGGCGGCACGTTCACGGGCACCCACCGCGTGGGCGACCTGCTGGTCGTCAGCAATTTCACCACCGGCGCCCAGATCACGAACCTGAAGGTCTACCAGTGGGTGGGCTCGGGCGGCTCCAACGGCGCCCTGAACCTGCTGCTGTCCAGCGCGGACTGCCGCTCGGCTTCGGCCAACGACACGCTCTGCGCCACCATCAGCAACACCGCTTTCGCCTCCCCCTGGCCCTATGCCAGCCCCTATCCGCCGGCCAACAAGATGTGGCCGGGCAGCTTCCTGGAGGGCGGCCTGAACGTCAGCCGGCTGTGGGCCGCCTACGGCGGCCGGCCCGCGTGCTTCAACACCTTCCTGGCCGAAACCCGCAGCACCGCCGCCGCCACCGCCACCCTCAAGGACTTCGCGCTGGGCCGCTTCAGCCTGTGCGACGCCCGCCTGACCCTCTCGCCGGCCAACGCCGCCGCCCAGGTGGGCGCGCCCCAGGCCGTGACGGCGCGCGCCGAACGCCTGGACCCGACTGCCGGCTACGTGCCGGTGGCCAACGTCGTCGTCACCGCCAGCCTGGCCAACAGCCTGGGCGCGACGGCGGCCTTCGCCGGCGGCAGCACCTGCACCACGGCCGCCAACGGCACCTGCACCCTGCAGCTCAACTCGGCCACCACCGGCCTGAGCAATGTCTCGGCCACGGCCGCCATCCCGGCCGGCACCGGCACCCTCAACCGCTCCGCCGGCCCGGTGGCCCGCCGCTGGGTGGATGCCCAACTGACCCTGGCCCAGGCCGGCAGCGCCGCGCTGGTCAACACCGTGGCCCCGGTCTCGGCCCTGCTGCGCTTTGATTACGGGGACGGCCTCGGCCTGGTCAACGCCCCCAACGGCACGGTCGTCAACTTCAGCGTCGCCGGCCCTGGCTCACTGCCGGCCACCTGCACCCTCACCAACGGCCAGTGCAGCGTGGACTTCACCTCCGCCACGCCCGGCTTGAGCACGGTGACGGCCGCCTGGTCCGGCAATATCAGCACGCCGCAGGGCCCGGCCGCGGCCACCGCCAGCGCCAGCCTGCAGCGGCGCTGGGCCGCGGCGCGCCTGACCCTGACCCCCGAGCAGGCCGCCAGCCAGGTGGGCGACAACCACACCCTGACCGCCCTGCTGGAGTTCAACACCAACGGGACCTGGGCGCCGGCCCCCGGCCAGCCCATCGCCTTCGCCCTGGCCAGCGGGCCGGGCGGCCTGACGGGCGCGCCCTGCCTCACCAACGCCGCCGGCGTCTGCAGCGTGAGCCACGGCTCCAACAGCACCGGCCTCAGCGCGGTGACGGCCTCCTGGACCGGCAGCATCCCCTCGCCGCAGGGCGCGGCCGCGGCTTCGGCCAGCGACAGCGCCACCAAGCGCTGGGTGGACGCGCGCGTCTTCTTCGGCACCGACGTGGACTCGTTCGAGCCCAACGACCGGCCGGAGGACAGCGGCGTGTTCACGCTGGGCCTGGACTCCAGCTACCTGTCCTATCTCAGCCAGACCCGCGACGTCGACCTGTACCGCATCGATATCACCGAGACGTCCTTCCTAACCGTCACGCTGGTCAGCATCCCGGCCGGCTACGACCTGGCCATCTTCCGCGATCTGAGCGCCCCGGCGCCCACCAACGTGGATGAACTGGTCCTCAACAACATTCAGGACAGCCAGGACGTGAACGCGGCCGGCAGCTTGACCTCCATTGGCAGCCTGACCTCCATCGGCAGCCTGACCTCCATCGGCAGCTTGACCTCCATCGGCAGCCTGACCTCCATTGGCAGCTTGACGTCGATCGGCAGCCTGACCTCCATCGGCAGCCTGACCTCCATCGGCAGCCTGACCTCCATCGGCAGCCTGACGTCGATCGGCAGCCTGACCTCCATCGGCGACCTGAGCGCCAAGGTGGCCGTGAACCTGGCCCGGCCAGGCCGCTACTACGCCGTCGTCTTCAGCGTGAACGGCGACTTCAACACCCAGCCGTACGCCCTGAACTACGACATCCAGGTCATCGGCCAGACGCCGCCGGTCTGCACCTGGACGGCCCCCAACCCCGCCGGCCCGCTGGGCACGCCTTACTCGGGCAGCGGGGTCTCGGCCTCCCAGCCGGCCAACACCCTGATCCTCTACAACGCCAGCCGGACGGCCGCCCTGTACGGGAACGCCGCCGCCGGCGAGTTGACCGCGCAGCTGCGGCTGCTGGCTGACAGCCCGGCCGTGAACGGCCGGCTGGTGCCCGTGGACGCGGACCCGGCCGTGGCCGCCGCCTACGCGGCCTGGAACGCCGACTACTGCCGGCCGGAGCGCGCCAACGCCGTGGCCGAGGCCATCCGCGGCGTGGTGAAGAGCTACCTCGGCAACCCCGGCGACGCCATCCAATACCTGGTGGTGGTCGGGGGCGACGGCGTGATCCCGTTCTACCGCGTGCCGGACGAGACCAGCATCGCCAACGAGCGCGAGTTCACGCTGGACACGCTCACCAACCTGCAGAGCCCGCTCTTCTGGGTGGCCAACACCGGCCACACGCTCACCGACGACTTCTACGCCGACGACAACCCGCTGCCGTGGCGCGGCCGGCGCCTGTTCGTGCCGGACTACGCCCTCGGGCGGCTGGTGGAGACGCCGGCCGAGATCACGGGCACGGTTACGCGCTTCCTGGCTTCCAACACCGTCACCATCGGGCGCGGCTTCGTCACCGGCTATGACTTCCTGAGCGACAGCGCCGCGGCCATCCGCAACACGCTCTCCGGCTTCGGCGTGCAGTCCAACAGCCTGATCAGCGACACCTGGAGCCGCACTGATCTGATCAACGGCTGGCAGAGCCCGCTGCCGAACCTGGTCTCGGTCAACGCCCACTTCGACCAGTGGCGCGCCCTGCCGGCCGTCGGCCCGCAGCTCTTCACCAACGCCGACGTCACCAATCCCGGCAACACGTACCTGAACCAGGTGATCTTCTCGATGGGCTGCCACGCCGGCCTGAACGTGCCGGACGCCGACGTGGCCAACGCCCTCAGCCAGCCGGACTTCGCCCAGGCCTTCGCCCAGCGCGGCGCGGCCACCTTCGTGGCCAACACCGGCTACGGCTACGGCATGGATGACGCCATAGCCGCCTCCGAGCAGCTGATGCTGTTCTACACCCAGGAGCTGGGCACCCAGGCCAACCAGTCGGTGGGCCTGGCCCTGCTGGCCGCCAAGCGCCGCTACGTCAACAGCGCGCCGGCGGAAGGCTTCGGCCTGTACGACGAGAAATCGCTGGTGGAGGCCACGCTCTACGGCCTGCCGATGCTGCGCGTGGGCGGCCTGACGGTCAACCCGAACACCAGCGGCCTGAACGTCCCGGCCGGCACCGTCTCCTCGGCCGGCAGCCTGACCAGCATCAGCCTGAGCGTGGGCCTGAACCCGGTCTCACAGACCACGGGCAGCGGGTCCTTCTTCGGCCTCAACAACGAGATCCAGCCCTTCCCCGGCCGGCCGATCCAGCCGCGCGGCAGCTTCATCCCGCAGCCGAATGTGCCCGGCGCCACGGCCCGCGGCGCGCTGCTGATCGACGCCAGCTTCACGGACTATCCGGGCTTTGACCCCGTCATCGCCCGGCCGATCACCGACCTCACCCTGCCCGAGCCGGCCTACAGCGCCGCCGGCTGGGTGCCCGCCCGCCTGTGGACGGTCAACCGCTTCGGCGGCCAGGCCCCGCGCGTGGTGCTGGTGGGCGGCCAGTTCAACAGCGCCGGCGCCGTGGAGCGCGTCTACACCCAGATGAACCTGGCCGTGTACGCCGTGCCCGACAACTCGCCGCTGGCCGACGACTTCGCGGCCCCGATCATCCGCGACGTCATCAGCCAGGTGGACCCGGACGGCGCCGCCTTCTTCGTCAACGTGGAAGACCTATCCGGCGTCCAGCGCGTGCTGGTCACCTACCTGACCCCCGGCAGCGGCCAGTGGCAGAGCATCGACCTGTACCTGGGCGAGGGCAATCCCCTGCTCTGGACGGGCTACCTGCCCGGCGCCACCTCCGCCACCCAGTACTTCGTCCAGGCCCTGGACCGCGCCGGCAACACGACCGTCGCCGACAACCGCGGCCAGTACTATCGGGCCGGCATCGTCACGCCGGACGCCGTCAACCCGCTCAACCAGGCGCACACCTTCACGGTCACCGTGCAGGTGGACAACGGCAACGGCGAGGGCTTCGTGCCGGCGCCGGACGGCACCACCGGACTGACCATCGCCCTGGACGGCGTGGCCACGCTGGTGTCCAACACCTGCCCGGCCGGCACCATCAACGGCCGGTGCGCGGTCACCATCAACTCGGCCCAGCCCGGCCAGGCGGTCCTGGGCGCGGCCTGGAACGGCCCGGTCACCACCACCCAGGGCATCGCCATCGCGGTCAACGGCCGCGTCGACGACGTGGTCAAGACCTACGTGGACGCCTACCTGACCATCGAGCCGGCCAGCGCGGTCGTGCCCGTGCACGTCCCGCAGACCTACACGGTGACCGTGCTCGGCAACAACGGCGGCGTGATCGGGGGCGTGGCCGGCCTGACGCCCACGCTCAGCTTCGCGGGCCCGGCGCCGTCCGGCGTTGTCAACGGCTGCGCGGCCGGCACTAACGCCGCCGGCGTCTGCACGGTGACGCTCAGCGCGGATGCGGCCGGCGTCTATCCCTTCAGCGCCGCGGCCCAGGTCCCGGTGGCCGGCCTGCCGCTCGCCCGCACGGCCAACGCCACCTTCACCACGGTGGACGCCCGCATCCATGTCGGCGTCAGCGGCACCAACGAGGTCGGCCAGCCGCGCACCGTCACCGGCTACGTGGAGGTCAACCCCGGCACCGGTTACGCGCCGGCGCCGGATGGGACCGTGATCAACTTCTTCATCACCAGCGGCCCCGGCACGCTGACGCCCGCTGCGTGCACCACCAGCGGCGGCACGGGCGCCTGCCCGGTGCAGCTCACCTCCCCCACTGCCGGCACCACGGTGGTGGACGCCACCACCACGGTCACGGTCCTGGGCGTGCCGCTCAACCGCAGCTCGGCCGGCGCCACCGGCGCCGCGATCCGCTGGGTGGACGCGCGCCTGAGCCTGGAGCCGCTTAGCTCGGTCAACGGCCTGGGCGAGGTCCACACCGTGACGGCCACGGTGGAGGTCAATGACGGGACCAGCTGGGCCCTGGCGCCCGACGGCACGCCCGTCATCTTCACGCTGCTGAACAACACGGCCGCGGCGGCCTTCGTCGGCCCCGACAACTGCGTCACCACGGGCGGGCGCTGCGCGATCCAGATCGTGGCCAACCAGGCCGGCAGCGTCACCATCCGCGCCCGCACCACCGTGGCGGTGGCCGGGCTGAACCTGGTGCGCGAGACCGGAGCTGGCACGGACGCCCTCAAGACCTACGTCTCCGGCGCGCTGGGCTGGCACAAGGTGGACGAGCACGGCGCCCTGCTGGGCGGGGCCGTCTTCCAGGTCTGCCGCACCGGCGGCAGCTGCTTCAGCGTGACCGACAACGCCGCGCCCGACCTCGACCCGGCGGACGGCGTCTTCCAGTTGGGCGGCCTGGCCCTGGGCGCGTACACCGTCC
>JAEURL010000479.1 GCA_016789165.1 Anaerolineales bacterium
CTATGCTTACTTCCGTGATAACGTCCTCACCCCGCAGGGCGACCAGGTGACGGCCGAGGTGGCCGTCCAAGTGCTCGCCTCCGAGCCCTTCGACTTCGCCTTTGTCTACTTCGGGACCGTGGACGAGGCCGGCCACGCCCACGGCTGGCTGTCCGACGGCTACTTCGACCAACTGGCGCGGACAGACCAGGCGCTCAAGCGGGTGCTGGACCCTCTGCCGGCCGACAGCCACGTCCTGCTGCAGGCCGACCACGGCGGCCACGACCGCACCCACGGCACGCCGGCGCCGGAAGACATGACCATCCCGTGGATGGTGGCCGGCCCCAGCATCCGCCCCGGCTACACCCTGCCAGGGCCGGTCAGCCTGCTGGACACGGCCCCCACCCTGGCGCGCCTGCTGGGCCTGACCCCGCACCCACAGTGGGAGGGCCGCTGCGTGGAGGCCGCCTTCCTTTAGCCGAGGCTGACGCTCGCAGCCAGGAGGACCAGCGGTGACAGAAATCCGGATCGGTCTGATCGGCACCGGGGGGATGGGCAAAGCCCACGCCACGGCGTTCCACAATGTGCCGCTCGTCTTCGGCCCGGAGCCGGGCCGGCCCATCCTGGAGATCGTGGCCGATGTGGAGGCCGCGGCGCTGGAACAGTGGGCCGGCGCTTTCGGCTTCGCGCGCTGGACCACGGATTGGCGCGCCGTCGTCGCCGACCCGGCCGTGGCCGTGGTGGACATCACCACCCCCAACCACCTGCACGCCGAGATGGCCATCGCCGCCGCCCAGGCCGGCAAGCACCTCTATTGCGAAAAGCCGCTGGCCACCACCTCCGCCGACGCCGCCCGGATCGTGGCCGCCGTCGAGCAGGCCGGCGTCATCAGCCTGGTGGGCTTCAACTACCTGCGCAACCCGGCCCAGGCCTTCGCCCGGCAGTTGATCGCGGCCGGCGAACTGGGCGAGATCACGCTGTTCCGGGGCGTGTTCGACCAGGATTTCCTGGCCGACCCCGAGGTGCCCTTCAGCTGGCGTCTGGACCGCGGGCTGGCCGGCACCGGCGCGCTGGGCGACCTGGGCTCCCATACAATCGCCTTCGCCCAAGTCCTCGTCGGCGAGATCACCGAGGTCTGCGGCCTGAACGCCACCCGGATCCACGACCGCGTCGTGCCGGCCGGCGGCTCCGGCTATGCGGCCAAGGCGGCCAGCGGCGCCGCCCGCCGGGCCGTGGAGAACGAGGACATCGCCGAATGCCTGGTGCGCTTCGCCAACGGCGCCGTGGGCACCATCGGCACCAGCCGCATTGGCGTGGGCCGCAAGCTGGCCTTGGGCTACGAGATCCAGGGCACGCGCGGCAGCCTGGTCTACACCCAGGAGCGCATGAACGAGCTCCAACTGTACCGGCACTCTGACCCGGAGCGCGAGCGCGGCTACAAGACCATTTACATCGGCCCGGAGCACCCCGGCTACAAGGCCTTCTTCGGCCTGGCCGGCATCGGCCTGGGCTACAACGATCAGAAGATCATCGAAGCGCACGCCCTCACCACGGCCGTGGCTCTCGGCCGGCTCGTCCAGCCGGACGTGCGCTTCGCCTATCAGGTCAACAAGGTCATCGACGCCGTGGACCTCGCCTGCCAGGAACGCCGCTGGGTGCGGGTGAGCGAATTCGACACCGCCGTCGACCAACCCCAATAGGCGCGCGGCCAGCCCAGGGCGCGCCGCCTCGAAAAGGCCAACCCCATGCGTATCGGCCTGGTCACCGACAGCCTCGGACACCTCGCGCTAGACGACTTGCTCAAGACGGCGGCTGAACTGGGGATCCAAACCCTGGAGTTCGGCTGCGGCGGCTGGTCCGCGGCCCCGCACCTTTCACTCGCCCGCCTGCTGGACAGCGCCGCCGAGCGCGCCACCTTCACGGCCAAGCTGCGCGCGCACGGCCTGGAGATCAGCGCCCTGAATTGCTCGGGCAACCCGCTGGCGCCGGGGGAGCGCGGGCGCGCACACGACCAGGTGGTCCGCCAGACCTTCCAGCTTGCGCGCCTCCTGGAGGTGCGCCGGGTGGTGATGATGTCCGGCCTGCCCGGCGGCCCCGGCGACCAGAACGCCAACTGGATCACCACGGCCTGGCCGCCCGAATGCCACGCCATCCTGCGCTATCAATGGGACGAGGTCGCCCTGCCCTACTGGCGGGAGCTGGCCGGCGCGGCCCGCGCCCAGGGCCTCGAGCGGATCTGCGTCGAACAGCACGCCCACCAGCTGGTCTACAACACCAGCAGCCTGCTGCGCCTGCGCGAGGCGGCCGGCGAGATCGTGGGCGTGAACCTGGACCCCAGCCACGCCTTCTGGATGGGCGGCGACCCGCTGCGGGCCATCCGCGCCCTGCGCGGCGCCATCTACCACGTCCACGCCAAGGACACGCGCCTGGACCCGGCCAACTGCGAGCTCAACACCCGGCTGGAGACCCGGCCGAACGAGGCCGTGGCCGACCGCGCCTGGAACTACGTGACGCTGGGCTACGGGCATCCGGAGCTCTGGTGGCGGGACTTTGTGATCCAGCTCCGGCAGAACGGCTACGACGATGTCCTCAGCATCGAGCATGAGGATTACAGCCTGGCGCCGCTGGCCGGCGTGCAGAAATCGGTGGCCCTGCTGCGCCAGGTCGTGTAAGGCCGGCCCTCACCGCACCCAAAAGGTCGTTTCCAGCGCGGCCGTGCTGTCCGCCCCGATCCAGACCGTAAACTGGCCCGGCTCCACACGGCGCCGGCCATTGCGCCCGTAGAACCCCAGCTCGTCCGGGCCGAGCGTAAACGCCACCCGGCGCGCCTCGCCGGGCTCCAGCCGCACGCGCGCAAACCCCTTGAGCTCCCGCACCGGGCGCGTGGTGGACGCCACGCAGTCCTGCACATAGCACTGGGCCACCGCCTCGCCAGCGCGCGCGCCGGTGTTGGTCACCTGCGCCGAGACCACGGTCGTGTCGCCGGCGCCGATCTCGGCGCGCTCCACGGCGATGTCCGCAAAGCTGAAGGTGGTATACCCCAGGCCGAAGCCGAACGGGAAGAGCGGCGCGGCCGGCTGGTCATGGTAATGGATCCAGGGCCGGCCCGTGCTCTTGTGGTTGTAGTGGACGGGCACCTGGCCCACCGAGCGGGCCAGCGAGACCGGCAGGCGCCCGCCTGGCTCGGCCGCGCCGAAGAGCACCTCGGCCAGGGCGGCCGCCCCCCGGCTGCCCGGATGCCAGGCGTACAACACCGCGGCGGCGTGCCGGACCGCGCGGGTGAGCGTCACCGGCCGGCCGGATAAGACCACCAGCACCACCGGCTTGCCCAGCGCGTGCACGGCCTCGATCAGCTCGTCCTGGCCGGCCGGCAGACGGAGGCCGGCCACGTTGGCGTTCTCGCCGTTGCG
>JAEURL010000353.1 GCA_016789165.1 Anaerolineales bacterium
CCGGTGAAGGTGGAGATGCTCTCGCGTTTCCGCACGCCGGCCGAGGCGCGGCGCATCCTGGCCAAGTTGGCCGAGGGCCAGGTGGACGTGATCGTGGGCACCCACCGCCTGCTGCAGAAGGACGTCCAGTTCAAGAACGTCGGGCTGCTGATCGTGGATGAGGAGCAGCGCTTCGGCGTCACCCACAAGGAGCGCCTGAAGCGCCTGCGCACCGAGGTGGACGTGCTGACCCTGACCGCCACGCCCATCCCGCGCACGCTCTACTTCGCGCTGACGGGCATCCGCGACATCTCCACCATTAATACCCCGCCCGAAGAGCGCCTGCCGGTGCTGACCCACGTCGGCGCCTACAACGAGAAGCTGGTGCGCCAGGCCATCCTGCGTGAGCTGGACCGCGGCGGCCAGATCTTCTTCGTCCACAACCGGGTGCAAAGCATCGGCCTGATGCGCGAGAAACTGGAACGGCTGGCGCCCGAGGCCCGCCTGGGCGTGGCGCACGGCCAGATGGACGAGCATCAGCTCGCGCAGGTGATGGATGCCTTCACCGACGGCCAGATCGACCTGCTGCTGTGCACGTCGATCATTGAGTCCGGCCTGGACATCCCCAACGCCAACACCCTGATCGTGGACCGCGCCGACACCTTCGGCCTGGCCCAGCTCTACCAGATCCGCGGACGCGTCGGGCGCAGCGCCGCGCAGGCCTACGCCTACTTCTTCACCGACAAGCACCACCGCCCCACCCCGGAGGCGCGCGAGCGGCTGGAGACCCTGGCCGAGCAGACCGACCTGGGGGCCGGCTACTCCATCGCCATGCGCGACCTGGAGATGCGCGGCGCCGGCGACATCATCGGCCCCAAGCAGTCCGGCCAGATCACGGCCGTGGGCTTCCACCTATACACGCGGCTGCTGGGCCAGGCGGTGCGGCGGATGAAGAAACAGCAGACCGGGGCCACCGCGGGGCAGAAAGACGCGGAGCCAGCCGCGCTCCCGAGTCTCCCCGCCCCGGAGGAGCCGGCCCTGGGGCCGCCGGATGGGGGGCTGGGAAATTCCCCCACCGTGGACCTGCCCCTGGCGATCTCGATCCCGGGCGACTACGTGGACGACCGGTCGCTGCGCCTGCAGCTCTACCAGCGCTTGGCCGGCGTGGCGGACGAGCCGGCCCTGGAGGCGCTGGCCGCCGAACTGGCGGACCGCTTCGGGCCGCGGCCGCGGCCGGTGGACAACCTGCTGTATCAACTGCGGGTGAAGCTGGGCGCGGCGCGGGCCGGCGTGCTGGCGGTGGCCAGCGAGAACGGCCAGATCGTGCTGGCCATGCCGGCCCTGGATGAGGTCGATCAGGCCTATTACACCTTCAGCCTGGTGGAGGGCGCGCGGGTGAGCAAGAACAAGATCTGGCTGCCGCGCCTGCCAGAGGCCGAGTGGAAGAGCAAGCTGCTGGAGGTGCTGGCGAAACTGGCCGCCAGCCGGGCGGCGGGCGGCGGGCAGCCGGCGCGGACGGTCAGCGCCCCAGGTTGATCTCCTGCCCGATCTCCACGCCCGGGAAGCCGGCCGGCGGCAGGAGCGGCAGGCGGAAGGCGCACAGCGCGCCGGCCGGGTCCACCAGGTAGCGCAGCGCCTCGATGGCCGGCACCAGCCGCGCCTGGCCCCACGGGTTGGGGCCCCAGCCGGCGTGTTCCAGAAATTCCAGATTGCGGCGCGCGGCCGGCCATTCGGCCTCGGCCGGCTCCGCCAATTCGGCCTGAATGTGGTGGCCGCCGGGCGGCCCGCCCTCCAGGCTCCAGGCCGGCCCGCTCAGCGCGCTGCGCAGAGTCCAGCGCAGGGCCGGCGCCCCCAGCACCGCCACCCGCACGGCATAGGCCGTCCGCAAGCCAAGCGCATAGGTCTGATACCAGCCGGCCGCCTCGGCCGCCCGCTGGCTGAGGGGCGGCTGCGCGGCGCCGGCCACGTCATTCAGATCGTGGACCAGGTCGCTCAGCACCCGCTCGTCGGCGGCCGGGAAGAGCACGGGCCGCAGGCTGGACGAGATGAGGGCCGGCTCGGCCAGCCGGGCCATGGCCGCCCAGACCACATCCCAGCCGGAGGCCTCCCAGCGGAACGGGTAGACCACCGGCAAATAGCGGGCCACCTGGGCCTCGTCGGTCCAGAACAGGAATTCGGCCGGCCGGCGCACCTCGGCCCACTGCCGGCTGTCGGCCGCGGCTGCGATGATGTCCGCGCCTGACCACTCCGCGAATTCGGCCGCGCTGCCGGCCGGCGCCAGCTCGTAGCCCACCGGCATGGCCGTGGCCGCCGTCTCCCACAGCGCCCGGGCCGCCGCCTGGGCGGCCTCCGCCTCGGCCGCCGCGTAGGCCTTGCCGACCAGCACGCAGTCCACCCGCTGCGTCCCCGGCCGGTGCACATAGCGCAGGTCCACGGTCTGGCGGCGGCCGTGGGCCAGCGGCCCGTCGCCGGGGTGCAGGGCCGTGATGAAACGCAGCTGCCGGTCAAGCAGCTGCAGTTGGACCTTGAACTCGTCGTCGCGGTCCACCCAGACGTGCTCGGCCAGCCGGCTGAACGGCCAGTGCATCACGCGGGCCGCAAAGCGCGCGTGATAGCCGGCCTCGCCCGGGAGGGCGTCGACGACCAGGAAGGGCTCGGCCACGGTCCGTTAGTGCGCGGGCCCGCCGTTGTCGGCCGGCGGTTTGGGGTGATCCGGGTCGACGGCGAAGTAGCTGCGGACCTGCTGCGGGATGGGCGGCGGCGGGACCGGCGTGGCCAGCTTGTCCAGCAGCTCGAGCGCCTTGATCAGCGGCCCCATGTCCTTTTCGGTGTAGACCCGGCCGGGGTGCCGGCGCAGGTCCTCGACAAAGGCCTTGGCCAGCTCCTCCACCGCCTCGATGGCCTCCAGGCGGGCCTGCTGGTTCTTCTCGCGCATCTGGCCGGCGATCTCGCCCGCGATGCGCCGCCGGAAGCCGGTCTGCTGCATGGCGAAGACGTCTTCTTCGCGCTGGGCCTCGCGCCGGCGCACCTCGCTGTCCATGTCCACCGTGGCGGCCCGGCGCTGCAGATCCTCCCAGGCCGGATCCGGCTTGAGGCGCGTCAGGCCCACTTTGACGTCCAGCCCGTGCGCGCGGAATTCCTCGTCCACCTCGTGCGCCAGATCCACCTCGGTGATCGACGGCAGCAGCCGCACCACGTCGGTGTGCTGCTGGTCACGCAGGCGCTTCATCAGCTTCTGCTTGAAAGCGTTGCGCACATCGTCCAGCGGCTCGCGCAGTTCGACGACCAGCTGCGGCTCGGTGACGCGCAGGGTCACCCACAGGTCCAGCTCAAAGTACAGGTGGTCGGCCGTGGGCACCTGCAGCTTTTCGATGGCGAAGGAGAGCGTTTCCAGGCGCACGAACTGCGCGCTGACCGGCCAATTGCCCTTCAGGGCCGTCTGCAGGTGATAGCGGCCGGGGTAGAGGGTCTGGCGCTGGTTGTTGCGGCCCAGCAGCACCACGGCCGCGACGTTGGGCGGCACAAAGAGGTGCCGGCTGAAGCGCCGGAAATGGCCGTCCGCCATGAGCGCATCGCCGGCGTAGAAATCCAGCACGCGCGTGTAGTGGAGCCAGAGCGGCCAGGTGGCCAGGCCGTTGTAATCAAACTTCAAGCTGGCTTCGCTTTCCGGTTCGGTGGTCATACACGCCTCCCAGCCGGCGGTCCGCGCCGGCCCAAGGATTGTAGCCCGCTGGCGGAAAAAGACAACCGCCCTACCCGCGCGCGCGGCGGGCCAGGGCGCGGCCGATCACCCAATCGGCCAGGGCCGGGAAGTGCCGGCCCAGCCCAGCCAGCCCGGCCAGCGGCCAGGGGATGATCACTTCGCGGCGCGGCTGGCGGGCCAGGGCCACCACGGCCTGAGCCACCTGGGCGGTGGAGAGCTGGAGCCAGGCCGGGGTGGTTACAGCCGCCTCGCCCAGCGGGTCAGCCCGCGTCCCGAACTCGGTGCCAGCCACCCCGCCCGGCGACAGGATTGAGACGCCCACCCCGTGGGGGCCGGCCTCCCGCCGCACCGCCTCGGCGAAGGCGCGCAGGCCGGCCTTGGCGGCGCCGTACACGCTCAGGGTGGGCGTGCCCAGCAGGCCGGCGGCGGAGGCCACGTAGATCAGGCGCCCGCGGCCGCGGGCCGTCATCTCCGGCAGGACCAGGCGCGTCAGCTCCATGGCCGCCGTCAGGTTGACGCGCACCTGCTCGTCCACCTCGGCCGCCGTCTGCTCGGCCAGCGCGGCCCGCCGGCCAAAGCCGGCGTTGCTGACCAGCACGTCGATGGACCCGAAGCGCGCCCGCGCGGCGGAGACGGCCTGGGCCGGCCCGTCCGGCGTGCCCAGGTCGGCCGCCGCCGGCCAAGCCGCCGGCCCCAATTCGTCCGCCAGCGCGCGCAGGCGGTCCGCCCGGCGGGCGGTGAGCGCCACCTGGGCGCCGGCCTGAATGAAGGCGCGCGCGGCCGCGGCGCCGATGCCGGAGGAGGCGCCGGTGATCAAGACGGTCAGGCCGGAGAGGTCCCGGGGGGGCATGGCGAATGCCGAGGGCCGGCGGCGCCGGGAGGCGGACCGCCTCAGCGCCCGCCCGCAAGACGGGCCGAGGGCGGCCCGCCGGATCGAGCTCAGTACCGCGGGCGCTAGGCGCGCCCGCGGCGGGCGGCCGGGCGCCGGCCTTTGGGCGCGGCGCGGCGCGGCGCTTTCTTGGGCGGCGCGGCCGGCAGCAGGGCGTGGCTCAGCACCTGGTCGATGTGCTCCACGAACACGAACTCCAGGTCGCGCTTGGCGATGGCCGGCACGTCCACCAGGTCTTTGTCGTTCTTTTTGGGCAGGATGACGGTCTTCAGGCCGGCCCGGTGGGCGGCCAGCACCTTCTCCTTCACCCCGCCGATGGGCAGGACGCGCCCGCGCAGGGTGATCTCGCCGGTCATGCCCACGCTGCGGCGCACCTTGCGGCCCGTGTAAGCCGAGATCAGGGCCGCGGCCAGGCTGATGCCGGCGCTGGGGCCGTCCTTGGGGATGCCGCCCTCCGGCACATGGATGTGCGTGTCCGTCTTCTCGAAGCGGCGGTAGGCGATGCCCAGCGTCTGGGCCTGGCTCTTCATGTAGGACATGGCGGCGTGGGCCGACTCCTGCATCACCTCGCCGATCTGGCCCGTGATCTGCAGGCCGCCCTTGCCGTCCATCAGCGCCACCTCGATCGGCATCGTGTCGCCGCCGGCCTCGGTCCAGGCCAGGCCCATGGCCAGGCCGACCTCGTCCTGTTTCTCGGCGTCCAGGGGCGTGTACTCGGGCGGGCCCAGGAACTTGTGCAGGCCGGCCGGCGTGATGCGCATCGAGCCGCGCTTGCCTTCCGCCTGGCGGCGCGCCACCTTGCGGCAGACCTTGGCGATCTCGCGCTCCAGGTTGCGGACGCCGGCCTCGTAGGTGTAGGAGCGGATGATGCGCCGGATGGATGGATCGGTGAAGACCAGCCCCAGCGCCTGCAGGCCGTTCTCATCCAGCTGGCGCGGCACCAGGAACTTGCGGGCGATGACCAGCTTCTCCTCTTCGATGTAACCCGGGAATTCGATCACCTCCAGCCGGTCCTGCAGGGCCGGCGGGATGGTGTTGAGGGTGTTGGCGGTGGTGACGAAGATGACCTTGGACAGGTTGTAGTCCACGTCCAGGTAGTGGTCCATGAAGGCGTGGTTCTGCTCCGGGTCCAGCACCTCCAGCAGCGCCGCGGCCGGGTCGCCGCGAAAGTCCTGGCCGAGCTTGTCGATCTCGTCCAGCATCATCACCGGGTTGACGCTGGCGGCCCGGCGCATGGCCTGGATCACGCGACCGGGCAGCGCGCCGATGTAGGTGCGCCGGTGGCCACGGATCTCGGCCTCGTCGCGCACGCCGCCCAGGCTCAGCCGGACGAATTTGCGCCCCAGCGCGTCGGCGATGGACTTGCCCAGCGAGGTCTTGCCGGTGCCGGGCGGGCCGACGAAGCACAGGATCGGCGCGCGGCGCTGGGCCTTCTCGCCGGTCAGCTTGCGCACGGCGATGTACTCCAGCACGCGCTCCTTGGCTTTGGGCAGGCCGAAGTGCTGCTTTTCCAGCACGGCCTCGGCGTTCTTGAGATCCAGGTTGTCGGCGGTGGTGGCGGACCAGGGCAGATCGATCAGCCAATCCAGGTAGGTGCGGATCACGCCGACCTCGGGGGCCATCGGCGGCATTTGCGCCAGGCGCTCCACTTCCTTGAGCGCTTTGGCGCGCACCTCGTCGGGCATCTGGGCGGCCGTAACCTTTTCCCGCAGATCGTTCAGCTCGATGTTCCAGGCGTCGCCCTCGCCCAGCTCGGTCTGGATGGCCTTCATCTGCTCGCGCAGATACATCTCGCGCTGGTTGCGGTCCACTTCGTTCTGGACTTGCGAGTGGATCTGGTCCTCCAGCTCGAGCACGTCCAGCTCCTTGCCGAGCAGGACGCTCAGGCGCTGGAGCCGGGCGGCCGGCTCAAAGACCTCCAGCACCGACTGGCGCTCGGCCAGCGGCAGGTCCAAGATCGAGGCGATGTGGTCGGCCAGCCAGCCCGGCTCCTCCACGTTCATGGCGAAGACGTAGGCTTCTTCCGGGATGGAGCGGTTGAGGCGCGCCACGCGCTCGAACAGGCCGAGCACGGCCCGCATCAGGGCCTCGGTCTCGCGCGGCTTGTCGGTCGGCTCGTAGATCGGGCGGGCGCGCACCACGTAGAAGGGCTCGGTCTGCACGAACTCCACCACCTGCGCCCGCCGCCGGCCCTGGGCCAGCACGGAGGTGGAGCCGTCCGGCATGCGCAGCGTGCGGCCGACCGCGATCTCGGTCCCCACCAGGTACAGATCCTGCGGCGTGGGGTCCTCGATCTCGGGGTTGAGCTGCGCCACGGCCAGCAGGGTCAGGTTGGCGGCGTTGGCCTCGCCGATGGCGGCCATGGAGCGCTCGCGGCCCACGAACAAGGGCGTGACCATGTGCGGGAACATGATCATGTCCCGCAGCGGCAGGAGCGGCAGCTCGATCAGGCCTTCGTCGTCGGTCTCGGCGTCCGGCACGTCATACAGCTCGTCGGCCTGCCGGCCGAGGGCATCGGCCAAGCCGGAGCGGAGCAGCCATTCAGGGCGACCAGTATCGTAAGAAGAGTTCATAACATGTCTTCGCACAACCATCAGGGCGAGGCCGCGGCGACGGCCTGAGCGGCGCGGACCTCGGCGGCCACGAACAGGCTGCCGCAGGCCAGCACGACATCGTCCGGGCCGGCCAGCTCCAGCGCCCGCGCCAGGGCGGCCGCGGCTGGCGCGCGGGCCTCGGCCGGCTTGGCGGCGTCCTGCGCCGCGGCCAGGGTCAACAACTGTTCGGGCTCGGCCGCCCGCGGGTGGACGGCCTGGGTCACAATCAGCCGCTCCACGCGCGGGAGAAGCTCGGCAAACATGCCGGCGATGTCCTTGTCCGCCGAAGCGCCAAAGAGCAGGATCACGCGCTGGCCGGGAAAATAATCCGTCAGGGCCGCCGCCAAGCGCCGGGCCGAATCGCGATTGTGGGCGCCGTCCACCACCACGGCCGGCCGC
>JAEURL010000363.1 GCA_016789165.1 Anaerolineales bacterium
CTCGACGATCCGGCCGGCCACCTCGCCGCCAAAGCCGCCCGTCTTGACGGCTTCGTGAACAATCAGGACCCGCCCGGTCTTCTTGACGCTGGCCTCGATTGGGCCCATATCCAGCGGGCTGAGCGTGCGCGGGTCCACCACCTCGCACTCGATGCCCTCGGTGGCCAGCTGTTTGGCCGCTTCCAGGGAGCGGTTGACCATGATGGACGTGGCCACGATGGTCAGGTGCCGGCCCTCGCGGACCACGTGGCTCTGGCCCAGCGGCAGGGTGTACGGCTGCTCCGGCACATAACCCTTGGTTTTGTACAGGAGCTTGTGCTCGACAAAGATGACGGGGTTATCGTCGTAAATGGCTGAAATTAATAACCCCTTGACCTCATACGGGTTACTGGGCATGACCACTTTCAGCCCCGGCACATGCACAAACCAGTTCTCCAGGCTCTCCGAGTGCTGGGCGGCCGCGCCCGTGCCGGAACCGCCCGGCATGCGCAGGACCATCGGCACCTTGGCCTTGCCGCCGAACATGAACCGGATCTTGGCGGCCTGCAGCACCAACTGTTCCATGCTCAGGGTGACGAAATCCATGAACTGGATCTCGCCCACCGGCCGCATGCCGGTCAGGGCGGCGCCGATGCAGGCGCCGGCGATGCCGGCCTCCGAGATGGGCGTGTCGATCACGCGCCCCTCGCCGAACTCCTGCACCAGGCCGGCCGTGGCGCCGAAGGCGCCGCCGTACACGCCGATGTCCTCGCCGATCAGGAAGACGCGTTCATCGGCGGCCATCACCTGGCGCAGGGCCTCGCGCACGGCTTCCACGAACGTAATCTCACGCGCGCCGGCCGCGGGCGCCACGGGCAGGCTCTCCACAGCCAAGGTCTTCTCAGGCATAGACGCCCTCCTGGATCTGCTCCACGGAAGGCTCCGGGCTGGCTTCGGCGAAGGCCACCGCCTGCTCAATGCGCTGGACGGCCGCCTGCCGCAATGTGTCCAGGTCGGCGTCGCTCACCCCGACCGCGGCCGCGTAGCGCCGGATGGGGTCGCGCGCCTGCCACTCTTTCACCTCTTCGCGCGTGCGGTAGGCCTGCTTGTCACTCTTGGAGTGGCCGCGCCAGCGATAGGTGACGGCCTCCACCAGCGACGGCCCCTGGCCGGCGCGCGCCCGCACGACCGCGGCGGAGACGGCTTCATAAACGGAGACCGGGTCGTTGCCGTCCACGGTCACGCCCGGGATGCCATACGCGGCGGCCCGGTCGCTGATCTGGGAGACATTCACCGATTTGGTGATCGGCATCGACATGGCGTACTGGTTGTTCTCGCACAGGTAGATGACCGGCAGCTTCCAGATGCTGGCCATGTTGATGGATTCGTGGAAGGCGCCCTCGTTGGAGGCGCCGTCGCCGAAGTTGACCATCACCACCTGGTCGGTCCGGCGCATCTTGATGCTCAGGCCGACGCCCACCGCCAGGGGCACCCCGCCGGCCACGATGCCGTTGGCGCCCAGGTTGTTGGCGTCCACGTTGGCGATGTGCATGGAGCCGCCGCGCCCGCGGCAGTAGCCGGTCTCCTTGCCCATGAACTCGGCCATCATCGCGTCCACGTCGCTGTCGAACCAGGCCAGGCAGTGGCCGTGGCCGCGGTGGTGGTTGAGCAGGTAATCGCCGCGCCGCAGAGCGCTGGCCGCGCCCACCGCGGTGGCTTCCTGGCCGATGGAGAGGTGCATGGTGCCGTGCACCCGTCCGAGGGCGAACAAATCCTCCGCCTTCTCTTCAAACGCCCGGATCAACAGCATACGCGCCAGCTTTTCGCGCGCCGCCGCCGGTCCCCACACGACGGACACATCCGTCGGCATAGTGGCTCTAGCTCGTCCCTTATCCTGCGCCATTCCGTTCGAATTTCCTTTCGCCACCGGTTAGGCCCCGGCCTCCGCCTTGAGCAGCTGGATTACGCCGGTGGCGGCGACCTCGTCCGTAATCAGCATGTTGATGAAGCCGGCGCGGCTGGCGCCGACAATCGGCTTGCTCTTGTACTGCCCGCCGGCCACCCCGAGCCGGATCGCCCGCTCCCGCAAGGTCTCCGGATCGATCCCCATCACCTGGCGGGCCAGCGGGATATCCACCAGCTGGCCCCGAATATCAAAGTGGATCGAGGCCACGTCGCCGACGGCGCCGGCCGCCAGGAGCTCGTCCAACTGCGGCCGGCTCAGGTAGTTGGAGCTCAACAGGCTGTTGCGCTCCGGATCAGCCGTGCCCACGCCCAGGAGCGCCAGATCCACCTTCTTGTAATGCCCCATGACGCGCTGGACCCGGGTGTCGCTCAGCAGCATCTGGCGCGTCGCCTCGCTGTCCACGAACAGCGGCACCGGCAGGGTTAGATAGTGTCCCGCCAACAGCCGCGCCAGCCGCCGCGCCAGCTCCGAGCCGTCGATATCCGGGTCCGGCGGCCCGCCCGAGCCGATCATCTGCACCACGTTCACGCCGGTGTGCGATTGCGGGCGCATGGCGTTGATGGTCTCGGAGATGGCCACCCCCCATGACACACCGATGGTGGCATGGTCGAAAATCAACTCCTCGACAAACCGCGCCGCCAGACTGCCCAGCCGGCGCAGCATCTGCGCGTAAGCCAGCGTCCCGCGCGCCAGCACCTGGACCAACTTCAGGCCCAGCAGCGATTGCAGCGTCTCCTCCAGGTCCCGCCGGCGCTCCAGCGGGTGGTTGACCCGGATCTCCACCACCTCCTGGTCGCGCGCCTCCGTCAGCAGGCGGGAGATCATCGACCGCGAGTAACCGGTCTGCGCGGCGATCTGCTCCTGCGTCAGGCGGTCCTCGTAATACATGCCCGCAATTCGGGCTAGCAACTCCAGGCGCTCACCTGGCAGGGGCGCGTGATTTGAATCAACAGTTCTCCGAACCACAAGCAACCTCGCTTGGGCGGTTATGTCGTTTCCGACTGCGAATTAACGTTGGATGAGCGTCTAGCGCTGCGGTACTACACTATATAACTCATTCGGGCCAAAAAGTCACGCATTTGTGCAATACATTCACGTATGTGATTATTTTTGCGGTTGCCGAGCACAGTTTTGTGGTTGGCTGAGCGGCACATGGAACAAATAGACTATAATCGCTGACTATGAACCGATTGGAAATTGCCATTGCAGCGGCCCGCGAGGCCGGCGCAGTCCTGCGGCGCAAGCTGGAACAGACGCGGATCGTGAACACCAAGGGGCCGCGCGACCTGGTAACCGACGCGGATTTGGCCGCCCAGACGGCCATCCTGGCCCGCCTAAGCGCGGCTGATCCGGAGGCCGCCATCCTTTCGGAAGAAGGCGGCGCGGCCCCGGACCTGGATGGCCCGGTCCCAACCTGGGTGATTGATCCCCTCGACGGCACCGGCAACTATGCCCGCCGGCTGCCGGTCTTCGGGGTGTGCATCGCCCTGCTGATCGGCGGGCAGCCGGAGCTGGGCGTGGTGCTGGATCCGCTCCGGCAGGAGCTGTACTACGCGGAACGCGGCCACGGCGCTTTTCTCCAGATCGGCCGGCGCCGGCCTCAACCGCTGACCGTGAGCGCCGTAGCCGAGATGGGCCAAGCGGTGCTGGGCGCCGGCTGGCCGCGCGAGGATCATCTGCGCGGCCAGGCCGCCGCGCTGCTGCCCCGGCTGGGTTACGCCTGCCACAGCCTGCGCCTGCTGGGCAGCGCCGCCCTGACGCTGGCCTACATCGCCGCCGGCCGCGTGGACGGCTGCTTGCACCTGAACCTGCAGCCCTGGGATGTGGCCGCGGGCGCCGCGCTGCTGCGGGAGGCCGGCGGCCAGCTCTCGGACCTGAATGGCCGGCCGTGGCAGATCCACCAACGAGCCCTGATTGCCAGCAATGGCCGCCTGCACGCCGAGCTAGTCCGTTGTTTGGCCGCCGATTGAGCCCCGCCATGACCAAAGCCCGTTCGCCTCAACGCAAAAACACGTCGATCATCGCCACCCTCGTCACGCTGGTGGTGGTCGCCCTGGTCTGGCTGGGGCAGCAGTTCCTGGCCGCGCCGGCGGTGGAAACGCCCGCGCCCGGCCCCGGCAGCTGGTACGAGCTGTACTTCACCGATCCGGACACGACGGCCAACCTGAAGGACCCGGCCGGCGGCGTGCCGGCGGCCGTCACCGCCAGCTTCGCGGCCGCCCAGCGCAGCCTGGACGTGGCCGTCTACGAGATCGACCTGCCGGTCTACGCTGACGCCCTGATCCAGGCCCAGGCACGCGGCGTGCGCGTGCGGGTGGTGACCGATACCGATTACCGCGACGAACGGGCGGCCCAGGCCCTGCGCACGGCCGGCATCCCGATTGTGGACGACCAGCGCGATCCCTTCATGCATAACAAGTTCGTGGTCATCGACGGGTCCGCCGTCTGGACCGGGTCCATGAACTTCACCTTCAACGACGCCTACCGCAACAACAACAACGCCATCTTGATCCGCTCCACGCGCCTGGCCGAGAATTACACCGCCCAGTTCGAGCACATGTTCACGGACCGGGTCTTCAACCAGGCGGCGGCGGTGCTCAACCCGGCCGTCAACCTGTCCGGCACGCTGGTGGAGACCAGTTTTTCGCCCGCGGGCAACACGGCCGCCAAGGTGGTGGACGTCCTCAACAGCGCCCAGACGAGCGTCCAGTTCATGGCCTTCGCCTTCACGCGGGCTGATTTCACTGACGTGCTGCTGGCCAAGGCGCAGGCCGGCGTGAGCGTGCGCGGCGTGTTCGAGCGCCGCCAGGTGGAGGCCGGCGCGGATTCGGCCTGGCAGGCGCTCCAGGCCGGCGGCCTGGACGTGCGCCTGGATGGCAACCCCTACGTGCTGCACCACAAGGTCTTCATCATCGACGGGCAGATCGTGGTCCTGGGTTCGTATAACTTCTCGCGCAACGCCGAGGACTACAACGACGAGAACCTGCTGATCATCCACAACGCCGAGATCGCCGCCGCCTTCGCCCAGGAGTGGCAGAAGGTCTGGGGACGGGCGGAGAAATAAACATGTTCTTCCTCGGCCGACACCTTGACCCGCACACCCATCAGCCGACCGACCGCCGGCTGGAATACGACCCGCGCGACCTGACCACGCATGCCGTCTGCGTGGGCATGACCGGCTCCGGCAAGACCGGCCTGTGCGTCACCCTGCTGGAGGAGGCCGCGCTGGCCGGCCTGCCCGCAATCCTGATCGACCCCAAGGGCGACATCGCCAACCTGCTGCTGCAGTTCCCGGAATTGCGCCCGGAGGACTTCCGGCCGTGGGTCAACGTGGACGAGGCGCGCCGCGCCCGGCTGGAGGTGGATACCTACGCGGCCCAGACCGCCGAGCGCTGGCGGGCCGGCCTGGCCGAGTGGGGCCTCGGCGCGGACGACCTGCGCCGGCTGAAAGACGCCGCCGACTGGGCCGTCTACACCCCCGGCTCGGACGCCGGCCGGCCGGTGAGCATCCTCAAATCGCTGGAACGCCCGGACCTGCCCTGGGATGAGAACCAGGAGCTGCTGCGCGAGCGCATCGCCGGCCTGTGCGCGGGCCTGCTCGGCCTGATCGGCGTGGAGGCCGACCCGGTGAAGAGCCGCGAGCACATCCTGCTGGCCAACCTGTTCGAACACGCCTGGAAGAACGGCGAGGACCTGGATCTGGCCGGCCTGATCGCGGCCGTGCAGACCCCGCCCTTCCCCAAGCTGGGCGTCTTCGAGGTGGATCGTTTCTACCCGGAGGCGGACCGGCTGGAGCTGGCGCTGCGGTTGAACGCCATCGTGGCCGCGCCCTCCTTCCAAAGCTGGATTGGGGGCGAGCCCCTGGACGTGGACGCCCTGCTGCGCACGGCGGACGGCCGGCCGCGCATCTCCATCCTGTACGTGGCCCACCTCTCGGACGCCGAGCGCATGTTCTTCATCACCCTGCTGCTCGAGCAGGTGGTCAGCTGGCTGCGCGCCCAGCCCGGCACTACCTCCCTGCGCGGCCTGCTTTACTTCGATGAGGTCTTCGGCTATCTGCCGCCGCACCCGTTCAACCCGCCCAGCAAGGTCCCGCTGCTGCGCCTGCTCAAGCAGGCGCGCGCCTTCGGCCTGGGCGTGATGCTGGTCACCCAGAACCCGGTGGACCTGGATTACAAGGGCCTGACCAACACCGGCACCTGGCTGATCGGCAAGCTGCAGACCGAGCGCGACAAGGCCCGCCTGCTGGACGGCCTGCAGACCGTGGCCTCGGCGCAGCGCGGCGCGGCGCTGGACCTGCCCGCGCTGGACACCCTGATCTCGGCGCTGGCGCCGCGCACCTTCCTGTTGCACAACGTCCACGCCGACGGCCCGGCCGTCTTCCAGACCCGCTGGGCCATGAGTTACCTGGCCGGCCCGCTGACGCGCGAGCAGCTGCGCGTCTTCAAGCCGGCGCCCAGCGAGACGCCGGCGAGCTTCACGCTCCCGGGCGACGGACACAAGCCGCGGGCCGCCAGCGCCAAACCGGCAGCCTTCAGCCCCGGGCCGGCGTCCCCAACCGTCATCCCAGCCGCCGTGCCGCAATATTTCCTGCCCGTCACCCGAACCCTGGAGGACGCGGTCGCCGCCTGGCGCGAGGCCACCGGGAACAAGCGCGCCCAGTTCGGCCAGGCCGTGGAGCTCGTCTACCGGCCGGCCCTGCTGGCGCAAGCCGTGGTCCGCTACACCCAGGCGCGGGCCGGCCTCAATACCGACCGGCGCTTCACCTACTGGGCGGAAGGCCCGCTGCCGGACTTTGCCCCGCACTGGCGCGAGCACGAGACGCGGTCCGTGAACGCCGCCGCGCTGGCCCGCCAGGCGCCGCCCGCTGCCCGCCAGACCGGCGAGCCCCCCGCCGGCCTGAGCGACCCCAAACGCCTGGCCGCCTGGCAGAAGGACCTGGTGAACTACCTGTACCGCACGGCCGATTTCACCCTGCACGAGAACCCGCGCCTGAAGCTGTTCTCGCGGCCGGGCCAGTCCTTTGAGGAATTCCGGGCGCAGTGCCAGGCTGCGGCGGACCAGGGGCTGCACGACGAGGTGCGCGCCATTCGCGAGAAGTACGACCGGAAACTGGACCGCCTGGAGGACAAGCTGGTGGCCGAGCAGCGCGAGCTGCAGGAGGGCGAGGACGAACTGCGGGCGCGTGAAGCCGAGAGCCGCTGGACGGGCATCGAGAACGTGCTCGGCTTGGTGCTGGGTTACACGCCTTACCGGCCGATGTCCACGGCCACGGGCAAGGACCGCCTGGCCAAGAAAGCCCGGGCCGACCTGGAACAATCAGAAGAGTCGGTCCAGCGGCTGCAGACCCAGATCACGGCCCTGAAGCAGGAGGCCCAGGCCGGCTTCCAGGCCAGCCAGGCCAAGTGGCAGGCCGTCGCCGAGGGGATCCGCGAACTGCGCGTCACCCCGCGCCGGAGCGATATCCTGGTGGAACTCTTCGGCCTGGGTTGGCGCCCGCACTGGCAGATCGACGTGGACGGCGCGGCGGTGGAGATCCCGGCCGGCTGACCGAACCGCCGGCCGATTCGTGGAAAGCGGCCGGGTGGGCTATGATTGGCTGACCGGTCCGCGATTGGGAGGCACAACACATGCGCAAGAGCCGCAAGCAAGCCGCCGCCGAGACGGCCGGCCTGGACCTGGGCCAACTGTTCACGGGCGCGCTGGACAACGTCAGCGCCCACCGCGAACAGATCAACGCCCTGGACGGCCGGAACGGCAACCACGGCGACAACATGGTTCACAACTTGCAGGTCATCACCCAGGCCGTGCAGTCCCAAGCTGGCCGGCCGCCGGCCGAGCAGCTCCAGCACGCCGCCAACGAGCTGCAGACCGCCGGCCGCGGCAGCACCGGCCAGGGCTACGCCCGCGGCCTGGGCCAGGCCGCCCAGCAGCTGCAGGGCAAGGCCAGCCTCAACCAGAACGATCTCGGCACGCTGCTGCAATCGGTGATGGGCCAGGTGCCCGTGCAGCCGGCCCAGCCCAAACCGTCGGCGCCCCAGACGGCGGCCGGCGGGGAATTGGGCGCGCTGCTGGGGATGCTCGGCGGCGCCAGCCCGCAAACGCCGGCCGCGCCGACCCCGGCCGGCGGTGATCCCTTAAGCGCCCTGTTGAGCGCAGCGCTGGGCGGCGAGGCGCCGGCCGCGCCCCAACCGACGTCCGCGGGCGCCGGCGAACTGGGGGCGCTGCTGGGGATGCTCGGCGGGCAGGCCCCGTCCGCGCCGCAGCCGGCCGCCGGCGGTGATCTGTTGACCGCCTTGATGGGCATGGCGGCCGGGCCCAGCGCGCCGACGCCGAACGCCTCGGCCGGAAGCGGCAGCGGCCTGGACCTGGGCGATTTGCTGACGGCCGGTATGGCCTTCATGCAGGCCAAGCAGCAGGGCGCGGACACCGGTCAGGCCGCGCTGCAAGCGGTCATGTCGGCGCTGGCCGGCGGCCAGGTGAACCCGCTGCAGGCCGGCTCGCCGCAGACGGCGGCCGGCGGCCTGCTGGCGCAGGGTCTGCTGCAGGCCGCGCTGGGTCGCAAGTAAGGCCCGGCGCTCTCAGCGCCGATGGCTTATTCACTTTTTTGGGAGGGATCCATGACCACTGTTGACCAGGCCCAACAGGCCGTCGTCAAAGCCCGCAACGAGCTGGAGGCCGCCAAGGCCGAGGCCGCCAAGCTCAGCCCCAGCTCCGGGGCCCAGGCCGGGATGGCCCAGCAGATCAAGGTGTTGGAGAGCATGCTCCAGCGTGCCGAGAAGGCCCTGGCCGACGCCCAATCCGGCGCGGCCGAGAAAGCGGCCGCCGAAAAGGCCGCGGCGGAAGCGGCCGCGCTGCGCGCCAAGTGGCAGCGCCACACGGTGGCCGCCGGCGAGACGCTCAGCCACATCTCGCTCAAGTACTACAAGACCGCTAACCGCTGGCAGGAAATCTACGAGGCCAACAAGGACGTCATCGGCGACAACCACAACCTGATCAAGCCCGGCCAGGAGCTGGTCATCCCCGGGACCGAGGCGTAAGCGCCGCCCGCGCGCACAAGCGAAGGCCGCCGAGGGCATCCTCGGCGGCCTTTTTGTTTGAGAAATCGCGGCCCACTCGCGCCCGGCGTGTACTCACGCCCGGCGTGGAGTCACGCCCGATAGCGCCACTG
Organism: Anaerolineales bacterium; assembly: GCA_016789165.1. GTDB lineage: Bacteria > Chloroflexota > Anaerolineae > Anaerolineales > UBA6663 > SpSt-583. Next base: position 9,117 of record JAEURL010000363.1, read on the forward strand.
CGGGTCGTACAACGTGATCACGTTCTGGATGGGCGTATCCGGCTGGATGTGGTGCGAGCTGCACAGGATGTAGCCGCCGCCCGGCCCCAGCACCCGCACCCGGTCCTGGACCTCAGCCGCCACCTGGGCCGGCGTCCCCTTCGGCAGGGTGCGCATGATGTCCACGCCGCCGTGAAAGGTCAGCTGGGCGCCGAATTCAGCCTTGAGCTTATCCATCTCCATGCCCTTGGCATCCGGCTGAATCGGGTTGAGCACGTCCACGCCCATGTCGATGAACTCGGGGATGAGCGGATAGATGGCGCCGTCGGTGTGGTACATGACCGGCTTCCCGAACTGGCGCGCCACTTCGATCAGCCGGGCGTGGCGCGGGCGGACGTACTCGCGCCACATCTTCTTGGAGATCATGAGCGAGTTCTGGGTGCCCACGTCGTCGTAGAAATAGACCATGTCCAGCCGGTCGCCCGCGATCTCCAGCACGCGGCGCAGGTTCTCCACGTAGATCTCGGTCAGCCGGTCCATGATGTAGAGCGGGATGGCCGGGTTGGTGCCCAGGTCCAGCATGAACTCTTCCAGCCCGCGCAGCTGCCAGCCGATCTCAAAGACC